>JAFQLB010000005.1 GCA_017396675.1 Lachnospiraceae bacterium | reverse complement strand
GGCATAGAGCAGGGCTCCGTCACTTCCGCCTGCAATGCCGTAGATAAAATTGCCGTTTTCGTCCTGAAAATATGAAGGGGTGGATTTGGTAAAGGTTTCCGGAGTGGTAATACCGATAAAGGCAAGAACTTCCTCTCCCGAGGGAAACAATTCAAAGCTGTTTAGTACGTTTTCCTTCCGAACACCCTCCGATTCATGATAAAAATTGCAGGAGACATAAGGAAAGGAGGCGTCGTCGATGATTCGCATACAGCCAAACATGCCGTAATCAAATTCGTGATTGCCAAGCGTTGCCAGATCATAGCCTGCGGCATTCATAAGAGAGGTAATGGTTTTTCCCTCATCCATGGAACCGTAGGCGGTTCCCTGAATGTGATCACCTGCGTCCACCAGCAGTACATGGGCGTATTGCTCTTCCAGCTCCGCTTTCACGGCGGCCAGCACATCATAGCTTAAGGGGCCGTCAATATAGGTGTGGACATCATTGGTATAAAGGATGACCACGTCCTCCGAAGGGGAAGACTGTGCGGCACCGCAGGCACACAGGGTGGTAAAAAGCAGAAGACCGGTCAGAAGTAAGAGCAGCAATTTGGATTTATTTTTCATATATTCCTCCGTTCCGGACGGATGAAACCGCCGATTGTATATTCAGCAGGGATATGTCCCTGTTCTCATTATACCGAAGAAGTGAGAAAAGGGAATAAAAAAATGCGTGCAAAAAAGATATAAATCTGTGTAAAAAATTCTTATGAATCGGAAAGTTTTCCAAAATACTGGACATTTAAGGATGGATTTGTTAGGATTAAGGACGATGTTGAGGCAAAGGCAGGGCTCGAGAGGGACTGCCTTTGTCAGTGATGTGAGAAATGGGATTCATAAGCGGAAAAAGGAAAGAGAAGTACAATGGAGGTTTCGGGTAGAGCGGGAAGAAGGCGGCGCAGAATCAGCCGGAAATGGGAGTTGCGGATCAAGATATCCGCTGTTGCGTTATGTTTGATCGCGGGTGGCGTGTGTCTTGCCCGGTACATCGGTTTAACGAAGGTAGATTTCAACCGGTTGTCTACGGTCAAGGTCACGGGATATGATTCCAAAGGGACGGCTACCGTGGTGATCGCAGAGGAAGAGAAGCTGACGGAAGCTCAGCTCCAGGAGAGTCCGGAATTGGATGAATTTCTGTCCACAGTGGAGGTTCGGGTTTCCAAGACGGAGAATCTGAGCAACGGAGAGACCATCAACATTCAGTATCTCTATGACGAGGGACTGGCAAAGGAGAGCGGGATCCTGGTAACCGATGACAGTAAGACCGTAATCGTAGCCAATCTGCCGCAGCCGGAGGTGATCACCAACGAAAGGCTGTTTCAGGAGGTGAAGGTGACCCATCAGGGAATTTCGCCCATGGTCACGGCCAACCTTGTAAATGAGAGTACGCATCCTTATCTGCAGAATGTCCGATATGAGATCAGGGATCCGAAGGAGTACTACAGAAAAGGAGATATCATCACCGTAGAAGCCTTCTTCGATGAAGAGGATGCCGTTTTAAACCAGTATGAAATACAGCCGGGAGAAGAGGGGTACACCTGTCGTTACGTGGTGGAAGGAGTAGACAGTTATCTGACGGATGCTTCCCTGATTACAGATGGGATGCTGGAGGAGATGATAGAGCGGGGGACCTCCTGCTTTAAGGACGCCAATCAATACGGTCTTCGCTTGTTCAGTGAAGCCAATCGGATGCCCATCTGGAGAAACAGGAAGACCACCTTTGAATGGAGAGATCCGTATTTTATTTCCGCATATTTTACCACCATTACGAAGGAAGCCATGGGAAGTGCCGGTACGCATATGAATGATGTGAAGATTGTCTACGGCGTTACCCTGACACAGGCAGATGGTGTCAGCTGCGGTGCGGAGATCGTGGTTCGGTACTCCGATCTGATCGAACGTCCCGACGGCAGTATCGATCTTGCGCTGGATTCTGTCACGATGATCTCGGCCTCCCATGATGACAGCCTGATCAAGGAGCTGGTGCGGAACGAACACAACGATAATTACATTTCTGAAAAGATACGGTAGCTTAACAAGGACCTATACGGTAAAATCAGGACAGCGTTTCCTCAGACTACAATGTGTTATTTTGTACATTGATCGGTATTTTTGAGATGTTATATCCCACTGATGTATGTCTATTCTTGAGACAGTCTGATTTGTTTCTTACAAATGCCCGACCGGAATTCATTATTTTATACTGCGGTCGGTCACCTGAAAAAAATAACCCCGACCGGAGCACGTATACACACGTTCCGGTCGGGGGTTCACTTTTACAGCCCTGCATTTCTCGTGGAATATCTCATATCAGCCCTGCATTTCCCGTGGAATAGCTCACTTACAGCTGTGCTTCTCCCCTGCAATAGGTCTGGAGAACATCGTAATTGTCATCCAGAACAATGAAATCCGCATCCTTACCTGCGGTTATGCTGCCCTTGCGATGATCCAGCTTCAGGCAGCGGGCAGGATTGATGGTGCAGGCATTGATGGCATAATTAAAGGGAACCATGGCTTCTTCGGTGAGAATGCGCAGCCCTTGATTCATTTGAAGGGTAGAGCCTGCCAGGGTTCCGCTGTCCGTCAGATGGGCACTGCCGTCGGGATAGATCTCTATCTCATTGCCGCCGAATTTGAATTTGCTTCCTATGGGAGTGCCTTTGGCCATCAGAGCGTCGGATACCATAATGCTGTAATCCGGTCCCTTGGAAAGGAAGAAAATGTTCAGTGCGGCCAATGTGGAATGGTTGCCGTCGCAGATGATCTCACCGTACATGGTACGAAGCCGTAGAGCTGCCCCTACCATTCCGTTGGCACGATGATTGAAAGGAGACATGCCGTTGTAAACGTGGGTCATGGAGGATGCTCCGTTGGCAAAGGCCATAACGGCCTGCTCGTAAGTGGAAGCGGAATGGCCGATGCTGACGGTAATGCCCTTGCTGCTCAAATATCGGGTCAGGGTAAAATCGGGATCTGTTTCCGTGGCCATGGTAACGTACCGGATCAGACCGCCTGCGGCTTCCTGATATTTTTCGAACTGCTGAATGGTTCCCGTCACGATATACTGTTCCGGCTGAGCGCCTTTGTATTTCATGTCCAGATAGGGACCTTCAAAATGAACGCCCAGAATTTCGGCGCCCTGATAGCCCTCCGACACAACGTGGGAGACATTTTTCAGAGCCTTTGTCAAAACCTCTTCGCTCTGGGTAATGGTGGTAGCCAGGAATCCGGTGACTCCTTCGCCTACGATTTTTTTGGCCCATTGGCGCAGACCTTCTTTATGTGCATCGTTGGTATCGAACTGATAGGCGCCGTGACAGTGGATATCTATCAGACCGGGAACAATACGTTTGTCGAGATAATCCGTATCTGCGGATGTGCTGCCGTAAGGCAGTATTCGTTTGATAGAGCCCTGCTCCGTTTCGATGGCGGCGGGAATAAATTGATCCGCCAGCCAGACCTTTTTACTTTGAATGATCATAAATGGTATACTCCTGACAGTGTTGATATGCGGGAACGAAGGAATGTTGCAGGCATGGATACATGGGTTTCAGACTCCGGGACCCTTCCAGCGTCCGCTGGCTCCGCAGGGGAGGATCAGACCGGTCTGAGTGACGGGAAGCCCGATTTCAGAGGCCTGTGTACTTCCGCCGAACCTGCTCTCCAGTACCAGCCCCAGCATATAGTGCAAGACGGCGGGCTGGAGCCCTGTGGTGTAGGAATTGACCAGCACGAACAGAGGATCGGGAGACAAAAGTCCGGTGCAGAGTCGGAGAAAAGGATAGATGGAGGCTTCCAGCTTCCAGATCTCTCCTTTGGGTCCCCGGCCATAGGAAGGGGGATCCATAATAATGGCATCGTAAGTATTGCCTCTGCGGATCTCCCGTTCTGCGAATTTGACACAGTCGTCTACCAGCCAGCGAATGGGATGGTCGGAAAGCCCGGATGCGGCTGCGTTTTCTCTGGCCCAGTTCACCATGCCTTTGGACGCATCTACGTGAGTGACATGAGCACCGGCTGCGGCTGCAGCCAGAGTGGCACCGCCGGTATAGGCGAACAGATTCAATACCCGGACAGGTCTTCCGGCAGAAGAGATCAGCCGGTTGCACCAGTCCCAATTGACGGCCTGTTCGGGGAACAGACCCGTGTGCTTAAAGCTGAAGGGCTTCAGGCGAAAGGTGAGACTTCCGTAGGTGATGCTCCATTCCTCCGGCAGATCAAAGAATTCCCACTGGCCTCCGCCGGCGCTGCTGCGGTGATAGTGGGCATTTTTACGCTTCCATCCGGAATGCCTTCTTTCACTGTCCCAGATCACCTGGGGATCGGGTCTGACCAGCAGATACTCCCCCCAACGCTCCAGCTTTTCTCCTTTTGAAGTATCCAGCACCTCATAATCCTGCCAGTTTTCGGCGATCCACATCATGCATTCCTCCTGTTCTCGTTATGACTACTGTACTATCTGCGGACTGCTCCGTCAATGAATTTGATATTTTTTCTCTAAAAGCGCTTGACAAAGATGAATATTTGAATTATTGTATTAATGACTTAATACAATAAGTGATCAATAAAAGAAAGGAGGTACAGGAAGTGTGGAAATGTGGAAGCTGGATGCGGATCGACCGATTTATATGCAGATAGTGGAACGGATCGAGAAGCAGATCATTTCCGGTGCATACGGATCCGGCGACAGGATCCCAAGCGTCAGAGAGCTGGCGGCCCAGGCCGGGGTGAATCCCAATACGATGCAGCGGGCGATGACCGAGCTGGAGAGGAAGGGATTGATCGCGGGGCACAGAACCAGAGGAAGAGTGGTAACGGAGGATCGGGAGATGATCGAGGAGAGACGCGGCTATATGGCGAAGGAGATGATACGGGAGTTTTTGTGGCAGATGAGGGAGCTGGGGTTTGACAAAGAGGAGATCCTGCCTTTGCTCCGACAGGAGGTGACAGACGATGTATGAAGAGGTAAATGATCAGATAAATGAATACGCAAATGAACCGGGACAGAATCAGGTGTACGAATACCCAAACGAACCGGAAAGAGAGCTGGTCAGAGTAAATGATCTGACCAAGGTATATGGCAAGCGGACCGTGGCTCTGGAGGGAGTGAATCTGACGATTCCGAGAGGACGGATCGTGGGTCTCCTGGGGCCCAACGGAAGCGGAAAGACTACATTGATCAAGATTATGAACGGATTGCTTTCTCCTACCCGGGGAAATGTATGGATCAACGGCAGCCTGCCGGGACCGGCGACGAAGGCAACTGTTTCCTATCTGCCGGAGCGCAACGCACTGGATCTGTCCATGAGGGTGGAAGAGCTGTTGGATTTTTTTGGAGATTTTTATGCGGATTTTTCAAGGGAAAGAGCAGGAGAGATGCTAAGGAGCCTGAATATTTCTCCCAAAGACAGGTTAAAGAGTATGTCCAAGGGAACGAGGGAAAAGGTACAGCTGATCCTGGTCATGAGTCGGGAGGCGGATCTGTACATATTGGATGAGCCCATTGCGGGAGTGGATCCGGCGGCAAGGGATTATATCATACGAACCATCATCGGCAATTATAATAGTAACGCGACGGTGCTGCTGTCTACGCATCTGATCACCGATATTGAGAATGTTCTGGATGAGGTGATCTTTCTGAAGGAAGGACATGTGGTTCTGCAATCGTCCGCGGATGCACTAAGAGAGCAGCAGGGTAAGAGTGTAGATGCTTATTTCAGGGAGGTGTTTGCATGTTAGGAAAGTTGATTCGTCATGAATGGAGATCGATGTGGAGGATTCCCACACTGTTGATTGCAGGTTTGTTTGCGGCTGCGGTACTGTCGGGAGTGACAAGCGGCAGCAGTGTCTTTCGCTATGTTTCCGGCGGAACGGCAGAGAATGAGATACTGCAGATTCTGAATGCCATATTGGTGGTGACCTTTTTCCTGATGCTGGCAGCCTGCAGCATGGGTATCTTTCTATATCTGTCAGTGCACTTCTACAGGAAGATGTATTCTGATGAGGGATATCTGACCCATACGCTGCCGGTTACCGTGCATCAGATCCTGATCTCCAAGATAATTGTAATGGTATGCTGGATCCTGCTGAATGCACTGGCTGTTCTGGCCAGCGGCGTCGTCTTCGGAGGTCTGGTGATTTGGGGATCGGGGCAGGTATCCCCGGAGGAACTGGCACAGATTGCAGAGACCATAGGGGAGGTGCTGTCCCATATCGACTGGACGGAAATGGCCACCCTTCTGCTCTCCGCACTCCTTGGGATCCTGTATTCTGTGCTTATGATCGTGGGAGCGATGTCTCTCGGCCAGTTGGCCTCCCGCCACAGGATACTGCTGTCCGTTGTTGCCTACTTTGGAATTTCTACACTGTTTTCAAGCATAGCAAATGCGGTGCAGATGCACTGGCTGGGAGACTGGATCTTATCCAATGTGGGCATCCTTAGCGGTGTCACCGGCCCTCTGCTGGCCTTCAACATGATGCTGGGAATAGCGGGTACGGGAAGTCTTATGATGCTTCTGGGATGTGTCGTCTTGTATATGGGCAGTGTGTACATCAACAGCAGGAGGCTGAATCTGGAATAGGGGGAGATAAGAAACCTTCCCTTAAAAGAGAAAGATCCATAATGGGTATCTGCTTAACTTTTCGGGCGTCCCGATGCATTGCCTGTTTGCCGGGAAAATGCTCCGATCTGCAGGGCATTGGCGGATACAGGAATGTAAACATATGAATTGTGACGTGACCGGAGCCGACATACATCCATGTATGGCGGCTCCTGCCTGGTGCATCCATGCACCAGACTCCCTGCTTTTCTCCCTGTATCCGCCAATACCTCTGCAGGCCAAGTCGCATTTTCATGCACCAGGCAATGCATCGGGACGCCCGGAAAACTGCAGATCCACATGACGGAGCTTTTTCTTTTGAGAGAAAGCCTTCTTATCTCAATACCCGTGTGCAGACAGCTTACCTTCTACAGATCGTCGATCAGGGCACTGCTCTTGGCATAGGCCGTATTCTTGGCCTCAAAGAAGTCGGTCTTAATGGTGTTGGCGTTGGAGTACTGAGATACCCAGGCCATATTGGCAGGCTCCGTCTGATAGCCGTCATAGATGGGCTCCAGACCGATGTTCTTACATCTTAAATTACCCAGATACCGGATATAGTCGGTGACCATTTCCTGATTCAGTCCCTGGATCCGATTTCCGATGACGTAATGTCCCCATTTGATTTCCTGTTCACAGCCTTCCCGTATCATATCCCGGTACACATCCAGCTTGTCGGGGGTGAACATCTCCGGCGCTTCCTTCTTCAGTTCCAGCAGAATATTGGCGAAAAGCCACAGGTGGGTATTTTCATCCCGGTTAATGTAGCGGATCTCCTGTACGCTGCCGGGCATCCGGTTGTTGCGGGCCAGATTGTAGAAAAACATGAAGCCGCTGTAAAAGTAGACGCCCTCCAGGATGTAGTTGGCAATGATGGTGCGCATCAGCACCTCCAGCGTCTGCTCCTTTTGAAAATCGTTGTAAAGATTGCCGATAAACTCATTGCGGGCCAGCAGATGGGGATCGTCCTTCCACTGATACAGGACGTCGTTTCGCTCCTGGGGCTCACAGATGGTATCCAGCATATAGCTGTAGCTTTGAGAATGTACGGCCTCCTGGAAGGTCTGGATGGCCAGACAGAGGTTGATCTCATTGGCTGTAATGTACTGGCTGATATTGGGGAGATTGGCGGTTTGGATACTGTCCAGAAAAATCAGGAAGGACAGAATCTTGTCATAGGCCGTTTTCTCCGCCTCCGGCAGCAGGCGGTAATCCTTTACATCGGTTCCCAGATTGATCTCCTCGGGCACCCAGAAGTTGTTCATGGCCTGACGATACCAGTCGCTCACCCAGCCGTACTTCATATTGTTAAAATCATTCAGGTTTGTGGTATTGCCGTCTACCATACGGCGGCTGCCAACCTCGATATCTCCGTCGGGATTAAAGAGAGGTTTTTTATCCAGCTTCCAGGCTTCGTTTCTTTTTTCAGACATAATCTTCTCCTTTTCTATGAGGAACAGACCTCACATTGCTCCACCTCAAGACTTCTGGAGCGAATATAGTAAATGGTTTTCACGCCCTGTTCCCAGGCCAGCAGATACAGATTCAACACTTTTCGGAAGGTATATTCATCCGTGATATACAGGTTCATGCTCTGAGCCTGATCGATATGACGCTGCCGGATGCCGCAGGCATATACGGACCAGGTCTGATCGATCTGATGGGCATTTTTGTAGTACCAGAAGGTTTCCATGGAGAGCTCCGGAGCCACTCTTGGCACCAGTCCGCTTTTCTTCTCCTCCAGGAAATACCGGTTCATAACGGGATCCAGCCCGGCGGTGGTACCCGCCAGAATACTGGTGCTGCCGGTAGGAGCGATGGCTAAGAGATAGCCGTTGCGCATACCATAAGCGGCCACCTTCTCCCGCAGCTCCTGCCATCGGCCTTCGGTAAGCTGTCGCTTTTCAAAGTAAGCTCCGGTCTGCCAGTCGCTGCCCTCAAAGTAGCCGTAACACCCTTTTTCTGCGGCGTTTTCACAGCTTGCGCTGATGGCCTCGTAATGAATATCGGAAAATACCCGTTCAATATAATCCAGATGTTCCTGACTCTCCCAGGAGATGCCGGCCTTGGCCAGCATATGGTGATAGCCGCTGACGCCCAGTCCCACGGGGCGATAGTTTTCGTTGTTCAGACGGGCATAAGGGAGGGGGAAGAAATTCAGGTCGATTACATTATCCAGAGCCCGCATGGCACTTCTTGTGATCTCCCGCAGCTCTTCCTTGTTGTTCACGTCGATCCGGCCCAGCGAAAGGCTGGCCAGATTACAGACCACGAATTCTCCCGGCTTTGTTACGGTGACTACCACGGTATCACCGTCCAGGGTCTCTACCCGCTGCTCCAGCATTTGAATGGGAGCCATGTTCTGGGCAATCTCCGTACACAGATTGCTGCTGTAAATCATGCCCTTGTGACCGTTGGGATTGGCACGGTTCACGTGATCCCGGTTGAAGGTGAAGGGAGTTCCCGTTTCCACAAGGCTCTTGATAATAAGACGAACCAGGGATTTGATGGGGATGGTGCGCTTTCGGATCCGTTGATCATTGACGCAGTCCAGATATTTTTCCTCCCATTCCTCTCCGAAGGAGTCCTCCAGAGCATAGCCCTTCACGGTCAGAATATCGTGAGGGCACATCAGATGCCAGCTTCCGTCGATATTGTCTCTCACCTGTTTCCAAAAATAGTCCGGATAGCAGAGGGCGGGAAAAACATCATGGGCCTTCAGACGATCATCTCCGTTGTTGGTGCGGAGATTCAAAAATTCCGGCACGTCTCTGTGCCATACATCCAGATAAACGGCAACGGAGCCCTGTCGCATTCCCAGCTGATCGACAGCCACAGCGGTATCGTTGGCCAGACGGATCCAGCGGATCACACCGCCTGCAGCCCCCTCAAATCCCCGGATGCTGCTTCCGTTGGCCCGTACCTTACCGAAATACATGCCCATACCGCCGCCGAATTTGCTCACCTGTGCAAAATTGTCGATGGAACGGTAGATTCCCTCCAGACTGTCCGGTACCGTATCGATGAAGCAGGAGGAAAGCTGATGATAGGGCTTTCTGGCATTGGACAGGGTGGGGGTGGCTACCGTGACCTTCAGCTGACTGAGCATGTCGTAAAACCGCTTCACCCATCCGCATCTGTCCTTCGTTTCCTTCATAGCCAGATGCATGGCCACACCCAGAAACATTTCCTGGGGCGTTTCCAAAGGCACATTTTTTCTTGTCCGGATCACGTAGCGGCTAAGGAGCAGGTCGAGACCGGAATAGTTCATCAGCCAGGTGCGGTCTTCCCGGATCCAGCCTGCAAATTCGGTGATTTCTTCCTTGCTGTAATGCTCCAGGATGTAGCTTCCGTACAGATTTTCTCTTGTCATGTATTCCAGCTTGCCGTAGAAATCGGTAATTTCCAGCTCCTTCAGAGTGATGGCAAGATCGGCGGTGAATCGCAGATAGAGGAGACGGGCGGCGATCATTTCCCATCCGGGAGCTTCCTGAGTGGTCAGTTCTACCGCGGCCTTGATCAGAAGACGCAGCTTTTCCGAAGGAGAAGAGTCCTCCTTAACCATTCCGGCAAATTTGCCGGAGAGATGCTCCAGGCCGTATTCCGATCCCGTGAATTCTCTCTGAATCTGCCACAGAATGGCTTCCAGTCCGTCAAAGCCGGGAAAGGCGGCAAGCAGTGCCTGACGTGCCTTTCGCATGTCGGAATGCTGCTGACGGTAGAGGATGTAGCTTTTCATTACCTTATAGTAATTGTCCTCCATCAGCGTCTGCTCTACCAGATCCTGAATCTCCTCCACAGAGATCAGTATGGTTTCCGATGCACTATGGATAAACTTGTCCTCCACTTTTTTAAGAAGACTGTCCAGCAAAGTGTCCCCCGCGGGCTGCCCTACACTGGCAAAGGCAAGGGCCATGGCCTGCTTGATCTTTTCCGGCTGATAGGCCTGTCTGGTGCCGCTTCTTTTTTTGATGATTATTTCCATTTTTATAATCCTCCCTCAGTACCTGCAATACCATCTACGGTGTCGTGGGAAATATCATACCACAAGATATAGTGGAAAGCAAGAAAAAACTGTATGGCGAACAGTAGGAAAGAGCATTGAAAGGATTTGTTGGCATAAAACCCCGGAATCTGTTGAAAAACAGTGAAATCTATTATAAAATAAAACATACATGAAACAGATGATATATAAACAAAAAAGACGAAGGAGGTATTTGTATTATGTACAAATTGTGGGAGGCGTTGCAGGCGGCAAAAACTTATCGGTGGGTAGAGCTTTCGCATTCTTTGAACAATGAGAGTCCCTATTGGGCCGGAATTCCGGAAGGCTCCGTGGAGCTGGGAAAGGTTTGTTTTGACTGGGGTAACCCGATGCTGGAGTGTCAGATCCAGACCTTCAAATTTCCCGGACAGTTTGGTACGCACATTGATTTTCCGTCTCATTTTATTAAAGGGCGTGAGACTTCGGAAGCCTATGGTGTAAAGGATCTGATCTTCCCCCTGTGCGTCATTGATGTGACAGACAAGGTGCGGGAAGATTGTCATTATGCCGTGACTGTCGAGGATATCAAGGCGTACGAGGCAAAATACGGAGAGATTCCCCAGGGGGCTTTCGTAGCACTTCGTACCGACTGGTACAAGAGATGGCCCGATATGGATGCTGTCTCCGGTATTGCGGAGGATGGAAGCGAGAATTTCCCGGGCTGGTCCATGGAAGCTTTGCAGTACATCTATGAGGAGAGAAATGCGGCTGCCAACGGTCATGAGACACTGGATACGGATGCTTCCGTTTTGGCCGGGGAAGCCGGAGATCTGGCATGTGAGCGATATGTTCTTGAGCTGGGCAAGCTTCAGGTGGAAATGCTTTGTAATCTGGACAAGGTACAGGCTGCAGGGAGCGTTGTCATTGTATCCTTCCCGAGGATTGAGGGAGCAACCGGTCTTCCTGCAAGAGTCTGGGCGATCACAGAATAATCATGAAAAGAGGAAAGTAAAAAAGAGCTATGGGAACGGTGGTGACGGCAAGCTGTGAACATTGTAAATACAGGCAGGAATTTCACCTTGGCGGCGGGCTTGGCGGGGTATCTCTGGAGAGGTATCTGCATCTTCTTCCGGAGCAGGAACGGGAAGTTTTGTTGGCTATGAAACAGGAAGAGAAAATAAATAGGTTGGAGATCGGTAACAGGCTGGTCTGCTGTGAGACCTGCAGAGAGGATGGGTTATACCAAAAGACTGTCTTTTGCATCACAGACCGGGGAGGAACAAAGCAGGTGTTTGGCATTCGCTGCGCCCGGTGCGGGGGAGAACTGCAAAGCTACGGAGAAGCGAAGACGTTGGAAGCACAGTTACCCTGTCCGCAATGCGGGAGGCAGTTCCTAACCTTTCAAAGGACCGGGTTATGGGACTAAAGAAAAGAGGTAAACCATGGTATTACAACACAACCTTGACGCGATGAACAATCAGAGAATGCTTGGAATCGCCGCCGGACAGACAGGGGTACTGGCAGAAAGACTTTCCTCCGGCTATCGGATCAATCGATCGGCAGATGATGCTGCCGGTCTTGCCATCAGTGAAAAGATGCGAAAGCAGATCCGGGGCTTGACGCAGGCGGCATACAACGCACAGGATGGGATCTCCCTCTGTCAGACGGCAGAGGGAGCACTGAATGAGGTACAGGATATGCTCCAGAGAGCCAATGTCCTTGCTATACAGGCTGCTAACGGAACCAACAGTGATTCGGACAGGGCGCACCTCCAGGCAGAGGTGAGTCAGCTGGTTCGGGAGATTGATCGTGTGGCGGTCACTACCAAATTTAATGAAACCTATCTTTTGGACGGTTCCTGTTCAGGA
The DNA here is from genome assembly GCA_017396675.1 of Lachnospiraceae bacterium. Lineage (GTDB taxonomy): Bacteria > Bacillota > Clostridia > Lachnospirales > Lachnospiraceae > SFDP01. The sequence continues at coordinate 6,704 of JAFQLB010000005.1, read as the reverse complement.
AGAACCATGGAAGAGCTGGAGCACGAGCAGAGATATATCTCCGTGCACTCCTCTGCTACGTTTCTATCTGCGGACAATACCAGATTAAACGTGGTGATTCACGAGGTACAGACCGCACAGGAGGCGGCCAATATAAACGGGGAGACCAGTGAGGTCGATGATGCACTGGCAAAGGTTCTACGTGAGGAGATTGTTCCCAATGCGGTGGAGGCGGTAATGAACACTTTCCCTGATACCTTTGATTATCTGAAGGGCTCCGATATCGGAATCGGTCTGTACCTGTACCGGCAACAGAGCAGCACCTTGGCGGCCGTGGCTGTAGCGTACCCGATTACTGCGGGAGTGGATACGCTGTATTACTCTCTCCGTGTCAATCTTGCCAATCTGGGAAATATCAATGACGCCCGGGAAAGAGAGTCCTTGGAGAGAACCATCGGACATGAAATGATGCATGCCATGATGGATGAGGCTCATACCGCCGGAATGGTGGGAATGACCAATGGAGGCGTCAAGGATACGGACTATGAGTTTCCTTCCTGGTTTACCGAAGGGACAGCCCAGACGCTTTCCGGCGGGTATGCCGCCGACAACAATTGGGTGGTAAACGGTCTGGGTATAAGAACCGGAACAACAGAGGCCCAGATCCAACAGATTCTTGCAGACCCGGCTCACAGCCTGAACAGCGGGAGTACCTCCTCCCAATACGGGACAGGCTATCTGGCTGTGATGTATCTGGGGCACCTTGCCTCCGGAGGAGGGAATACCATAGATGGGGGAAGTATAGCCGCCGGACTGGACGCCCTTATGAACGATATCCGAGGGGGTAAAAGCCTCTCTCAGGCAATCTCGGAGAGAATCGGTTATGCAGATATTGCCGATTTTGAGGCCTCCTTCGCTGCGGATGCGGCAGGGTTTGTAAGGCGGCTTTCTCAGGCAGTGGGAGCGGGTAGCGGAAGCCTGATCCCGGGGATGCTGACCAAGCAGGATGTGATAGATGCCACCTTGCAGGATGCTTCCCTTTCCCGCCTGTTTCATCTGGATTCAAGTACCGTTTATGTAAAAAATACATATCCTGCAAACTACCCTGTTATGACGGGAGGGCTGGCCGATATTGCGGGAGTCCGGGGGCCGGATTACCGCCCTTCCGGTAATTTGCGGGATGAGGAATGGATGGCAGCCATGGGAGGACCCCGCAGCAGCCGACGGGAGCTTACACTGCATATTGGGGCAGATTCTGCTATGGACAATGCCGTGACCCTTCGTATCGAAGCCATGAACAGCCGGACACTTGGGATTACGGGGCTGGATATACGTACGGTGGAGGAAGCCACCAGATCCATAGATACCATTGCGGACGCCTTACAGAAGGTGTCTCGTCAAAGATCGGCCATCGGAGCCTATCAGAATCGACTGGAGCATACGGTTGCCAATTTGGATAACGTAGTGGAAAATACCACAGCTTCGGAAAGCAGAATACGGGATACGGATATGGCGGGAACCATGGTAGGCTATACCAATCATCAGATCGTTTTGCAGGCGGCACAAGCTATGCTGGCGCAAAGCTCAAAAAGTAATCAGGGAGTTCTGACACTGATCGGTGGATGACAAGGGAGAAGATTTTCGCTGACGTGGTCTATCACATTGTATGTATATGTGTATATACGCAAAAATAATTTCTTACCATCTTGTGAAATTTGCGGGAATTGCGTATAATCAAGGCAGGATTTGTCCCGGGAGGAGAATCATATGCACAAAAGAGGAAGAGGCATACTGTTTACGCTGATGATTTGTCTGGCTATATTTTCCAGCGTTACCTTTGTGGTGGGAGCAGCAGAGGTGGCCGGTTCATTGGGAGAAAGCGTTACCGATGAAGGGGAAACAAAGGACGAAGATTCCGCTGCTGTCAGCGACAACGGTACTGTCAGCGACAATGCCGGTGGAAATGCCGGTGACAACACAGGCGACAACGGTACCGGCGGTAACACAGATGACAACGGCAGTGTCAGCGGCAATACAGGTGAAAACGGGACTGTCAGCGGCAATGAGCCGGAGGACGGGACGCAGCAGCCCCAGGAGCCCATTCAGGTGGAGCTTCCCGCAGCGGTCACAAATCTTGTGTATAACGGACAGGAGCAGGTGGGAGTACCGGAAACACCCGGCGTGAGCCTGACGGGTCACAGGGGGATCGGCGCGGGCAGCTATGAGGCAACGGCTCTGCCGGCAGAGGGATATGTCTGGAAAGACGGAACCAATACACCTTGTCAGATTCCATGGAGCATATCCAGGCTTGAGGTCAGCATTCCTCAGGCGCCGGAGGGACTTTCCATCACCCTTGGTACGGCCAGAGAGTATGAATATCCTTTGAGCAAGCTGACGGCAGGCTGCGGCGTCGCTTTGGGAGAGCTTACCTATAAGATAGAATCCGTTACTTTGGAAGATTATTATCAGCCTTCCGTGAAGCAGGCCTACATAGAGAACGGCGTATTGAAGCTGCCCATTCAGAACAATGTGCCGGCCTCTTTCCGGAGCAGTGGTTCCGTTGTGATCACGGTGGAGGGAGCCAATGTAAAGCCGTTTCAAAGGACGATTTCCTGCGGCATCAGTAAGACGCCGGTTTCCCAAGCAGTGACCAAGATCACACCTACGGGTACGCCCACCCTTAGCAAGACGGTGGTTTCCGTAGGAGAGAAGCTGAATACGATCACTCTTTCGGGCTATCTGAAGGACGGAGAGGTGAGAGTTGCCGGAACCTTTGCCTGGGAAAATGCCGGAGACAGCTTTTCGGCTGCCGGGCAGGTAGCAAAGAACTGGATTTTTACCCCGGTGGATACGGCAAGGTACAATTCTGTAAAGGGCAGTGCCACCTTTACCGTAAAGAAGATTATGCCCTCGGGAACACCTTCCTACGGCTGGATTTACACGGAGGGGCATACATTGGCCAGTGCCGGACTTTCCAAAGGAACCATTACGGTGGAGGGAACGGTGTCCTGGGAACTGCCAAGCAGCACCGCAGTGGCCAAGAACATCTCCTATCGCTGGATCTTCGTACCGGCGGATGAGAATACCTACGAGAGACTCAGCGGAACGGTGGTATTATATAAGGATGACACACCTGCCGGCGGATTTGCGGAAAGCTCCCTGCCGGGGCGGGCAAAGCCCATCACCGTAACGGGAGATTCCTCCGATGAGAAGCAGTCCTCCGCATCCGCAAAGAGCGGTACTTCTCCACAGAAGAAGGAGACGGCGTCGGAAGAGAACGAAAGTAAGCGCAAGACCGAGGAACAAAGAAAGGCGGATCAGAAGAAGGAAGAGACGGACAGCGGCTTTGACGGACGTGTAGACAGCAGTCTGGAATGGATCATGGAACAGGAGCCGGAGGAAGGGATTGAGACGGACGGAGGAACGGTGCCGGAGAACCGGGCAACTCCCCTTGTTTCGCCGGAGAGCCGTACCCTGTATCAGAACAGGAAGGAAACAAAGCCGGGTGTGATCCTCATGCTGATCGGCGGTGTGGGTGGTCTGACGGCAGCGGCCATGGGCTTTGCCCTGTATTGGATCAGGGGGACAAAGGATTACAGAATGTAGAGATAAAAGATGAGGCAGTAATCGGGCGTGTCGGGGATGACACGCCCCTTTTGCTAGGGAGGAAGCAATGAACCTGACAAAAAGAGTGGTGTCCTGCTCTGTGATACTCATCCTGCTGACAGGGATCAGCGGGTACGGTTTATTTTTGGAATGGAACGGCAGTCGGGACGGCAGAGAAGTAAAAAAAGAAGAGGCCCGTCGGGAGGTTTTCTCCATTCACAGCCGGGAGGACTGGAATGTCTTTTGCGGCAGGGTGAATCAGGGAGAACACGGGCTGGACGGCAAGCTGGAAAAGGACATCGATCTGGAGGGGGAAGCAGAGTGGATCCTTACCTACGCAGGGTGCTTTGATGGACAGGGGTATACTGTTTCCAATACGAAAAGAGCCTTGTTTCGCTGTTTGGAAGAGAGTGGAAGGGTGGAGAATCTGGTGATCCGGAATGCGGATATTCGCCCACGGGAGGATGAAAACAGCGGAGCCGTTGTCAATACCAATGACGGACTGATTCGAAACTGCCGGGTTGACGGATACGTAGAAGGAGCCTACTTTGTGGGTGGCATTGTGGGATTTAACAAAGGAAGGATTGAGGATTGTATCAATCATGCACAGATTCTTTCCACAGCTACGGGTAAGGTTGCGGATCTGTGGGAAGAGTATACCTATAAACTATATGGAGCAGGGGGAATTGCCGGTTTTTGCGGCACCGGAGAGGAAGAGGGAGAGCGGGGAGAGCGGAATTTTGTTGTGGGGTGCGTGAACTATGGAAGTATCACGGGAGAAACCTTGGCGGGGGGTATTTGCGGCTTTGTTGCAGGTGGCTATGGGTATTTGAGGGAGCAGGGAGATTTTGATATTCTTAATTGCAGGAACTATGGGACGATAACGGTAAAGAATTTCCATTACGAAACGGAAGAATACGAGACCTATTGTTATGTGGGAGGTATTTGCGGACAGGATGACAGCGGAGGATTCTTCCACTGTGCCAATTTGGGAAAAGTACAGTACGATGAAAGTATTTCTCAGATGGCAGACTACGGTTATCTCTATGATTACTATCCCCAGGGGATCACGAACAGAATGTGGGTCTGGGACAGAGAGAGCCTGTTGGTAGATTGTGTTAGTCTGCAGGGGGCTGTGGAAACGAAGATGCGGGGAGAACCGATCATGGAAATCATCTCAGAAGAGCTTTTGTCATGGGAGCAGGGGAAACTGGATTACCGGATCAACAGCTGGAAATTTGACATCGGAGAGGCCGTGCGTTATGGGGAGTTGGAACCCCTGGAAATAGAGGAAAGCACAAAATCAAAAGATAAGAAGAATTATTATTTGTGCGAGGAATTTGTGCTTGCATTGCCGGAGGGTTTCCGGATTGAAGAAGTAAAATGGGAAGGAAAAACCTACGCACTACATATCCGATATGAGCCGGAAGAAGACGGAGGATTGACAAGGACAGAAGAAATCTGGAAGGAATATGAAACCTGGCTCATCAGAAAAGAGTCGGATATGGAGACGGTACTCAGAAATACCCTCAGCAGTCTGCCCTGGGATGGGAAAGCTTCAAAGGAAGTGTTCATGGAGGAAATGATGCGAGAGATGCCCGGACTGTTTCAGTTACCTCTCTATAATAGTGTGGAACATGAAGAGATTCATAAACCTGTACAAAGATGCTACAGTGAAAACCGGATCGTGATTGAGAATGGCGTACCGGAAGAGGAATGGAGCACACAAGGAAAGACAATAGGAAGGGATGTAGGTACGCTCCCCTCCATGGTGTTGGAGGGGAATCCGGAAGATGGGATCAGGGGGCGATGGATTCTTTTGCATACCAACAGAACCTCTTCTCTGTATCCTCCAAGAGATTATGTGGATGCGGTGAATGAGAGCTTTTACCCTTTGGAGAAGGAGGATGCATGGATTCGGGTAAAAAAAGGAGATACCTTGTGGGATTTGTCTTTCAGATATGCAGGCAGCGGAGAAAAGACAGAGCTGATGGGAGAATTGAATCAGTTGGAGGATCCTGCGGTGATTGTGGAGGGAGAGTCTTTGTTGATCCCTTCGTTTCGTAAATGGAGCCGGAGACCTGCCTCCATTGAAGACGGTTGGTTTGAGAGAGAAGAGGGATGCGTGACGGCAGATACAGGAAGAAAAAGACAGACTGTTTATCTGGAGCCGGAGGAGATTTCCTGGGAAGAGCTGCATGACTTTGGCAATTTTGACGGAGAAGAGACGGTTCGTACTCTGGCTGCCGCACTGGAGAACGGAACCATCCAGGAGACCCTTGAAAGGCTTCATCAGCCGTTGGAAGAAATCCTTTCACCAACGATAAAGGAATCTATGGTAGAAGGAGATGAGGTTACCTGGCATTTGAAACAGTTTTGGGGAGAGGAAGAAGAGAGGAATCTGGACGGGGAAAGCTGGTTTCTCTCCATAAATGCAGAACAGGTGATCGGCCAGATCGTGGTGCAGGGACAAAATCTTACGACGGGAGAGATGAACTATTATATCATTCCCTTTACCTTCAGAATGGGAGGAGGCTTTTATATAGATGAACCGCTGCTTGTGACGACAGACAGCAAGGAGCATTATTTTCTGAAATCCGGCGGGGAATACTGGCAGTATGACCTGTGGATTGTAGACAGAAATGAAGCGGGAGAGATTGAGGGACTGGCAGGATATTTTTATCATGTTGGGGATCGACAGATGATTTATCTGGAAAAGAAGGAGGAGCTTCGTATTATAAGAAGGTATTTCACGTGGAAGTACCTTCCGACAGCGGGACGATGATTCGGTTGAAATTTATCAGGCTCCTGCTTTTCAATCATGCTGCGACCCGAAACGTTGTCTGAGCCCTTAGGAGCCCATAGAAGATGATAAACCACAGTAGGATACAAACAGCTATCACCAAACTTCAAGAAAAAAGCCGGTCGTATTGGCTTGGGAGGCACAGGCGCGCACAGATTATGATTTGTGACGCGCCGCTTCTGATTGGAATCCATTCCAACAGAAGCTGAATCGGACATCCTTGTCCGATTCCCGCTGACTCCTGTGCGCCTATGCCTCCCAAGCGCAAATGACCGGGCTTTTTTCAAGGCGTTCTTATGATAGCTGTTTGTATTCT
>JAFQLB010000080.1 GCA_017396675.1 Lachnospiraceae bacterium | reverse complement strand
TTATGAAATATGCGGTATTTTCCGCCTTTGCGGTATGCTTTACGATGATTTTTACGGATTACGGCGTACCCATTTCGGTGGGAGGTACATATACCATACTGCCGGTTCTGTTTTATAAGAATGTCATAGGGATGCTGGATTTTGGAAAAGGAGCAATCTACAGTACACTGATCCTGCTGCCTGCGGCGGCGGTCTATCTGCTGGATCTTCTGTATTTTTCCAAAAAGCAGCTGGCCTCCAGGCATCATGCCTCCAAAGTAAAATCGGGACCCTTCGCACCACTGCAGAAGCTGTTTTTTGTTCTGCTTACCGTTGTGATTCTGGTGCCTGTGCTGATTATTGCTGCAGCTCCCTTTATTGAGAATTGGCCCTATGATCTGACTTTTACACTGCGGCATTTTGAGAGGATTTTCTCCATCGGAGCCATGGGGCAACTGATCGTGAATTCTGTAGTGATCGCCCTTTGTACAGGCGTTGTGGGAACGATTCTGGCCTTTCTTACGGGATACATGTATGTCAGGGATAAGCATGAGGTGGGAATTCTCAAAAAGGTGACCCACGGAATGTATATGGTGTCTCTGGCTGTGCCGGGACTTGCTCTGGGACTTGGATTTGCCATTTTTTTCCGGGGAAGCTTTTTGTACAATACCATGCTGATTTTGGTAATCGTTAACATCATTCACTTTTTCGGCTCTCCCTATATGATGGTGATCAGTCATTTCAAGCTGCTGAATCCCGGATTGGAGGCCACTTGCTATACGCTGGGCGGTAATATCTTCAATGTCATTTTCGATATCATTATCCCCAACAGCAAAAAGATGCTCTACGATGTGTTTGTATACTTTTTTACCAATTCCATGATTACGATTTCGGCCGTATCTTTGCTCTATACGTCCAACACAAGAACCCTGGCAGTACAGATCACAGCTTACAACGATCAGGGAACCTGGGAAAGCGCCATTGCGGTATCCCTCATTATTCTGGTGATCAATATGGCAGTGAAGCTGCGCCAGAGCTTTCGGAAGGAGGATGCGTTTAAAGCGCTGACAGTGGGGGAGACTGAGGAAGAGACAGGATAATAAGAAAATGCTTGCATTTCCCGATTTCCTGTGGTATATTATTATTCGTTGGTGAGATATGCCGTGCATATCAAGCCGCGATATAGGGGAATCATCCAATGGCAGGATGACAGTCTCCAAAACTGTTCATGGGGGTTCGAATCCCTCTTCCCCTGGTAAAAAAACCCCGAGAATTCGGGGTTTTTTTAGTGTCGCTGACTAAGAGGTGATCGGAGGGGTAACCGAGCTAGAATATTTGATTGGAATTGCACTCGGTAAGGCTCCCTACTCCGGAACTGCAACGCTGTGAATAACAGAAGTGTACGCGTTGCAAAGAGAGAGCCTACCTTCTCTGTGCCAGAAGAGTAGCAGCCCATTGCAGCAGCTTTCCGCGGGTACTGAAAAACTCTTTATAAGCGCTGCAGTAGCGGTTAATCCCTGGCTCCTGTTCTGTCCCTGGAAGTCGTTCCCTGCGGCAGCCGTTGCGACAGAGAGGGTAGAAGGAGCAGCAGCGACACTGCTCGGGTAGAGCAACGGAAAGCTTGATAAAGTCCGATGCTCTTTGGGAGCGTATCATATCCGACACATAATCAGTCATAATGTTTCCCAACTTCCACTCATCCAGCACATAAAAATCACAGGGATACACGCTTCCGTCACTCTCAATGACGAGTTGGATGCTGCATCGTCCCATCATTCCGCAGGAAGCGGGACCGGATCCCAGAAGGATGGAGAGCCAGTTGTCCAGATGACGAATGCTTATATATTGGCCTCTCTTGATATCCTCCAGCCAAAGATCAAAAATTCGTATCAAAAATTTGGCATAGTAATCGGATGAGAGGCAGAGATCAGATGCTAAAGCCGGTACATCAAGAGGCGGCAGACAGGGGATGAACTGCAGCCAGTGAAAGCCTTGGCTTTTGAAAAAAGAGTAGATCTCATCAATGGCAGGAGTGTTATGATCTGTCAGTACAGACAGAATATTGTACTCCGTACCGAAGGTATCAAACAGTCGTGCCGCCTTCGCAACACGCTGAAATGTCCCTTCTCCCTGTCTACATCGGCGGTGAGCGTCATGCAAAGGTTGCGTGCCGTCGAGAGACAGGCCCACCAGGAAATGGTGAGAAGACAGAAACCGCGCCCATTCTTCGTCGATGATATAGCCGTTTGTCTGAAGAGAGTTATAAACCGCAAGATTGCTGCGTCCATACTTTTTTTGAAGCGCTGTGGTCTGACGATAAAAGTCCAGTCCTGCCAGGGTAGGCTCTCCTCCCTGAAAAAGAAAGTGAATGCTGCCTTCTGCATATTCCATCAGGGAGGATACGGCTTGCTCCAGAATGCGAGAGGAAATCATGCCTCGAAAGCCTTCGGTACGGTGGTTTGCCACATCCCGGTAAAAGCAGTAATCGCAATTCATGTTGCAGGCTGAGGAAGCAGGTTTGATTAGTACGCTGAGAGGGGGCATAATCGTTGTTTCCTTATCACAATCACAGACTCTTCAGAAAGCGGACAATCTGATGTGCCAGTCTGGCATAGCCTTCGTCGGAAGGGTGAAGACCATCGGGGAGAAACTTTTCTTGAATGACGGGAACGGAAGGCTGGAGGCCGCTTGTGGCAAATAAATCCAGAACAGGAAGAGAATAGTACTGAGCCACCTGGCGGATAATCTCCACATATCCTTTCAGGTCGGTGGTGGGCGTTTCTTTTTGCACGCTGCCGCAGGCATCCTCTTCCATCAACCGGTGGAGAGGAGTGATCACCACGATGTGCGCATCCGGATATTTTTCAATCAAAGCGATGTAGAGCAGGTGCAGTGCTCCGTAAAAGGTATAGGGGCTTCGATCCTCAAACGTTCCCAGAGGTGCATCGCCGTGTCCAAAATCATTGGTTCCGCCGAATACCACGATGCAGTCAGCCTTCTCTTGCATCTTTGGAACACGGGAGAGGAAATCCAGATCATGCTTTGGATCCTCGGAAGGTTTGCGCTGACGGGCAATACGTGTTCCGCTGATTCCATAATTGATACAGTCGGCTCCTTCTTCGTCGGCGATCAGGCTGACGTAGCATTTGGAAACGTCGCTTGCACCCATGCCCTCCGTAATACTGTCTCCCAGAAAGAGAATTGTTTTACCTTTCAGAACCATGTGACATCCTCCGTATCTAAGTAAGTTTGTACAGTTCATTATACAGCCTGACAGTATGGATTTACAAGCCTGTAAAAAGGATTCCGTATTAAGAGGCACAGCTTTTCTCTGAGATTCTTCCCGCACAGCATCAGCATGCGGTTGATTTCCTCGGGTTTTGTGATAGAATTTTTCATAGGAAGACGGACATAAAGGAGAAGGAAAATGAGGATATTTGATGATGAGGGACTGTTCATGAGAATACTCAGCAGACTGGCAGACTTGCTGTGGATCAATGTGCTGACACTGATTTGCTGTATTCCCGTCTTTACTGTCGGGGCTTCCCTGACAGCGATGCACTACGTCCTTTTGAAAATGGTGAGAAACGAAGAGGGCTACCTTACCCGCAGCTTCTTTGGCTCCTTCCGAAGAAATTTCCGGCAGGCAACATTGATCTGGCTGCTGCTCATGCTTTTCTTTGGTGTGTGTATAGTGGACCTGCACTATTTTGAGATTACCGGAGTGCCGCTTCCCGTTGTCTTTCAACTGCTCCTTGTCATGATTGCGTTTCTGGTATTGTGTATTGCGAGTATGGTTTTTGCGCTGCTGGCAAAATTTGAGAATACCGTTATTTCTACCATAAAGAATGCTCTTTTGTTTAGTATGGGACAGTTTCCGCGGATCCTTCTGATGCTTTTGATGGCTGTATTTCCCGTAATACTTCTGTTATGGACCACAAAAATGTTTCCTGTTGTGCTGCTGTTTGGGATTTCTCTGCCGGGCTACGGAGCCGCACAGCTGTATAATAAACCCTTTGCCCGTCTGGAAGAGCGGATGGAAAGAAAGGATGACTTATGAAAAAACGCGGGAGACGGCCGATCAAGCTGCGGCAGAAAATTCTTGCTGCCAATATGCTCTTTTTTGCACTGCCGTGCCTAATTACCTTTTTGTGCATTCTGACACTGACGAGAGCAGACGGAAACCGCAGAATTAACCAGAACAGGATGGCCATTCTGCAGCAGATGGATTCCAGCATGGGAAGGTATCTGGACAGCATCGCCATGTGTATCCAGTACGTCTGGGAGGATTACGGTATGAATCAGATGTTTGCCAGACAGGCCTTTCAGGACAGAAAGGAACAGATTACGGCAAATATGACAATTGTGGATTTTCTCACCGAAAACAGCAGAATCGATATTGACGACAAATGCGATCTAATGGTGCTGACAGTAAGTGGCAGCAATTATTCCACCAGAGAAAATATCAACAGCAGTACCCATGTGTACCCGCAGTTGGAGGCGTTGGAGGAGGAAGAATGGTTTCATGAGGTGACAGGCGAGAGCCGGATTCACTACATCCCCACCAAAGATAGCGAGGAATATATGACCCTGAATAAGGATAGTGCCTTTCATGTGGTCTGTGGGATCAGGGATTTCAGCGGAGGGGATTTCGTGGGAATTGTGGATGTAAACATTCCGCACGAGGAGCTGCGGGAAATTTTTTCCGTGGCAATAATACAGGAAAACCAGAAGGTTGCACTGATGGATCACCATGGAAACATCATTTCCTCCACGAATTCGAAATGGGAGGATAAGACGGTTTTCACCGAAGAGTGCCTGGAACAGATCCTGACGCAGAATCAGGGGTACTACAGTGCCGGAAGCAGAGAAGCTATTTCACAGGTTCATTTTGTAACCAATCAGAATACAGGGTGGAAGATCGTCCTGTATGAAGAGAATCCTCTGGGGGAATTTCTTTACCTGCGGGATTCCATGTGGATTATTTTTGCCATTGGGCTATGTGTGTTTCTTGTATTTATTATGTCTATTTATGATGCAGAATATATTAGCAAGCCTGTGAAGAAGCTGAAAGAAGATATGTACAATGTTTACCGGGGAGATTTCAGCGTCCGTATGGAAGTGGAGGACATGGATGAATTTGGCGAGTTGAATCTGCAGTTTAACCTGATGGTGGAGCGAGTGGAGCAGCTGATTGCGGAGTTGAAGAAAAAGGATGAGGAGGCTCGTATTCTGGAACTGCAGGCGCTGCAGGCTCAAATCAACCCGCATTTTCTCTACAATACCCTGGCTTCCATTCGCTTTCTTCTGGAGGTGGGGATGGAAGACAAAGCCGGGGAATCTCTGATGGCTTTGGGAAAGCTGCTGCGCAGAACGTTTTCCGATTACAGGAATCTGATTCTGGTAAGAGAAGAGCTTCAGGCGCTGGAAAATTATCTGACCCTGATGAACAATCGCTATCAGAATACCTTTCAGTGGTCGGTGGAAGTGGAGGAGGAGGTGCTGGATTATCTGATTCCCCGTATTTCTATTCAGCCGCTGGTGGAGAATTCCATCTCCCATGGATTCAATGATTTTTATCCCGGAGACGGAAAAGGTCTTATCCTGATCCGGGGCAGAAAGGAAGGGGATCGGATCATTCTGTCTGTAGAAGATAACGGACAGGGCGCCAATCCGGAACGGATTGAAGAGCTCCTTCGATTGCCGGAAACCGGCAAAAGAAATGAACAGGTTAGCGGAATTGGCATGAAGAATGTACATGATAGAATCCAGCTATTCTTTGGAAGTGAATATGGATTGCATGTAAAAGGTGTGCCGTCGGGAGGCATCTGCGTCATCCTCTGCCTGCCGGCGCAAAAGGAAGAGTCTGTTGAAAGAGCGAAGTTATGTTGAGAATAATTCTTGTAGATGATGAAAGCATCACCCGTATGTGGATAAGAAAGAAAATTGAGGAGCTGAGTTCGGAATATTATGTGGTAGGAGAATTTGTAAATGCAAGACAGGCACTGGAATAT
>JAFQLB010000079.1 GCA_017396675.1 Lachnospiraceae bacterium | reverse complement strand
GCAGGCTGCCATCCTCATATACCCGGCTGCCATCCTTTCCCATCAGGATCTGATAGGTCTTTCCCAGATCGGTGTAGCAGATCTCCAGCACCCGATCCGTTCCGTCATAGCCGGCTTTATTATAAAGGGCTGCCATCTGTTTTGTAAAAATGAGGCTCTCATCCTCTTTTTCACCTGTTTCCCGGCTGACGCCCCAGCTGGCATCCGCCATGGCTTCAAAAGTCTCCTTGGGATACAGCAGCTGTGCAAGGCCTTGTCGGGTCTCCTCTGCAATACCGTCTGCGGCATATTCCGCCCCGGCTCGTTCCACCAGCTGAAGGTACTCGTCCGTTCTGGAAGAAAGCTCTTTCACAGAAAACAGTTCACCCTGACCGCAGAACAATGTCTCATAACCGTTTTTCCCACAAATATGGTCGAACATATATCGAACGCTGTCATAATTGCCTGCCGCGGAGTAAAAGCCGCAGGTGGAGATGAGTACCCAACGTTTTTCGCTCATATTATATCGTGTGGGGTGGCTGCCGCTTCCCACGCCGTCCGTCCGATTTTCCATAAACGGCAGTAACATGGGTAACTGTCGGTCGATGAGGTTTTTTAGAGGGCCGGGAACGCTGAAATAGTAGAGAGGAAAACTAAACAGGACCAGGTCTGCCCACAGCAGCTTATCGATGACTTGAGTCATGTCATCCCGAATGACACAAGAGCCCGGCGTTGCTTTCCAGCAGGCGAAGCAGCCGCGGCAGGGCTGCAGCTCCAGATCGTGTACCTGCAGCTGCTTCACATTGCACGCTCCTTCCGACAAAGCGGATGTCAGCCCCTTGAGAAAGGCTTTGGTCAGGCGGAGGGTATTGCTTCGCTGGCCTTTTGGGCTTCCGTTAATTACCAAAATATTCACGGTGTAACCTCCTTCAATCTTTCTATGCAGCGGGCAGCCCACTGGGCTGTCATTTGTTTGTACATTACGCCGTATTCCAGTGTCAGTTCCCAGTAAAGGCTTTTGTAGGGATCTGTTACAATGGCCTGATAGGCTCCCACTGTTTCCTCCGCCTGCCGGATTCCCTCCAGAAAAGCGGTGCTGTTATCGAGCAGCTGCCGGAAAAAAGCCATACTCCTCTCAATGGGCAGTTCCCCGAGGAAAAAAGTCTTCATGAGCAGAGGGCTGTTGCTTTCGGTGACCGTAGAGATATCCGACAGCCAGCGCCGCAGCTCTTCCTTTCCGGTGTCAGTGATGGAACACAGCCGTTTGTCCGGTCGGCCCTTTTGGAGGATCAGCTCATCCTTCACCCACGCTTTCTTTTTAAGAGATTGGAGCTCACGGTAGATCTGGCTGGTCTGCGCTGTCCAGAAATAGCTTAAAGAGTCCTGAAAGACCGTTTTGATCTCGTATCCTGTCATGGGGCCATAGTTCAGCAGGCCGAGTATTCCGTGTTTCAGCATAATACACTCCTTGCATTTTGATATAAGATATTATAACACAATCGCAGATATTCCACAAGTGGAATATCTGCGATTTCCTATCTGCGTTCATTAATTGCCTGCCTCAGTGGACTGTGTTTGAAGAACGTGCGTGCGTCCCGGTGATTATTTTTTCCACAGCCAAAGCGTATAAATACCACAGATCACGATGATTAACACAGCGCTGCAGGTCTGGATCAGGCTCGGAGTCGCCTGACCGAACACCGCGGCCACCAGATTCGTGAAGGGGCCCTGCTGCAGCGCAAACAAACTGCTGCCGTTGAGAAACATATGACTCAGGATGCAGGGCCACAGGCTGCCGCCCTTGTACACGATAATCGTGTACATAAAACCAATGGCGATGGCATAGCACACCTGCAGCAGCACGCTGAGGGTGTCTGCGGTATTGGCAAGATTCACGATATGCCCCGCGCCGAAAGTCACCGCCGATACGATGACTGCGCTTTTCAGGCCGTCTTTAGCCATGCCCCGGAACAGAAAACCGCGGAAGATGATCTCCTCCACATATCCCGCCACCGCCTTGGTCACCATCATCAGCAGCGTCACAGCCAGCGGGGTTGTGAGACCAAGTCCGTTTTTCAGATTAATGCAGGATATGATGGCCATCGGTACGAACCACAAAAACTCCTTCGGGCTGCCTTTGAAACGGCACAGTCCGAACTTCTCCGTCAGACCATTGTGAATGATCCACATCGTAGAGGCCATGGCCAGTACCAAAATACACGCCACGGAAACCAGCATCTGTGGCACCGTTTTGCTGGCCAGGTCATCAAATCCGCCGCAGACTTGCAGTGCGATGTTCATCAGCACCACATACAGGGCGATCCACACCAGGGCAAAGGTTACTTCGCTTTTTTCATACAGTTTCTTCATGGTTGGGTATCCTCCGTTTTTATTGCGCAGACCATTCCCATGAACGCAGTTTCCAGCATGGGGATGATCTCCGCTTCGTTATATTCCATGCTGTTGTTGGCCAGCATGGACGCGCAGCCGTGGACCAGCATCGCCAGTGTTTTGAATACAAGCTTAGTCTGTTCCGCGCTCAGTCTCGCTTCCCGTTGGAATATCTTCAGGACGGGGATCAAATCCGGTACATCGACCAGATCTGCAATACTTTGGCCGTTGACATTGTCCGACTGGAAGAGCATACGGAATAACAGCTTCTCTTCCGCCGCAAAACGAATGTAGTTCAAGCCGATGGCCACCATTGGATCGGCATCTTCCGGGAACTGCATTAAAAAGGCTGTATGCGCCTCATCGGCCATGCGGCAGACTTCCCGGCGGATGTCCTCGATATGGTCAAAGTGATATAGCACCGGCTGGGTGGAGCAGCCAAGCCGCTTGGAAATGGTGCGCGCGTTGATCTGCTCTGCGCCCTGTTCCCTGGCAATGGCATAGGCCGCTTCCAGGATCATTTCTCTGGTGATTCGCGCCTTAGGGGGCAAATGGCATCACTCCTCTCATAACTTCTGTTATATAACGATAATTATATTATAGGCCAAGCAATCGCATTTGTCAATAAAAAATATAAGATTTTCGGAGAAAAAACAGATACGGCGTGACTTTGGTCACGCCCTGCGGACTGTTCGTCCGTTACTACCTTCCTTGCTCCGGTGAATGCCGATTTCTCCGTCAAAAGTCAACAGAATCCAAGAAAAGGAAAAAAATCCTGTTTTGTGATTTAGAATTTATAGTAAAATTTACATAGATATACCGTTTGGTATAATCATAAGTATCGGTGTATCAATGGATCAATGGGTCAATAGGTAAATAGGTTAGAGCAAATGCCGCCTTGCAGCCGAACAGGGAGATCGAAGGGGATGAAGTCGGAAAAGCTCAAAAAAATCATGGAGTATTTTCTCTGGGGAGAAACTACAAGGAAACATTCTCTGCGAAGGCAGATGGCCAGAGTGATCACCATTTGCTGCATTATGACGGTTACGGTTCAGGCAGTGGTGATGCTGGCGATCATATTGAATCAGTACGTCAGCCAGGAAAAGACGGATACCCTCTCGCTCCTGGAAGGTGACAATGTGAAAATGGACAATGCCATCCGGTATCTGGAGGAAATGGTGCTGTCCATTCAGCACAACGCGGGCGTCAGAAGCTTTCTCACCTTAGAAAGCTACAGCGGTCAGAGTGCGCAGGAGGAGCTTAAGACGGTGGCCAATCTTTTTTTCGAAAGAAACAGAAGCTCTGCCCAGGAGCCTCTGGTGGAAAGGATCTATCTGTTTCGGGACTCGGGAGAAAGTGTGTATACCCTGTATTATCCTACGCTTGTTTCTGAGACTGAGGCGTATGAGGTCAAGTACACACAGATGAGAGAACGTTTTCTGAAGCAGTCGGGAGCGTTTTATTTCGAGGTATTTGTAAGGGGCAACTGGGCAAACAGCAAAGAGAGCTGTCCCATGATTCTGGCAAAGTGCTGCCATGACTTTGATATCTTATTGTATCTTATCGAAAAAAAATGCAGGCGTGTCTCCAGCTTCGGCAGCTTGAGTCACTTTCGGCCGGAGTATGCACCTGCGGATGCGCCCCTTCGCTCTACGGACAACTGTCCTCACAAGGATACCTGCCCTTATTTTGCCCCTCGCTTCTATCAGAGTCATCCAAGAGCCGTCGCGGACGGTTTTCGCGGTGTGGTGACCATGGAAGAGAGCAATGAAGCACTGCTTCAGGCATTGCGGACAGGTCCCTACGGCAGGTGTGTCTATCGGTGCGGCAACGATGTGGTGGATCATCAAGTGGTGAATCTGGAATTTGAGGGTGGGATTACGGCTTCTCTCACCATGAGTGCCTTTACGCACCTCTGTCAGAGAACCATCACCCTTCAGGGAACCCGGGGAGAGCTGCAGGGAAACATGGAGGAAAACCGTATCCGGGTGGTGGATTTTGTGACGGGAAATGAGACTGTTTACTGTCTGAACACCTCTGCTGCGGGACACAGCGGCAGCGACAGCAGTATGATGAGAGAAATTACGGGACTGATTGCTTCCGGAAGACAGTCGCAAAGTGTCAGCAAGGCGTTGGAAGCCATAGACAGCCACCTAATCGCCTTTGCTGCGGAGGAAAGCCGCTTACAGGGCGGAAAAGTGATAGAGCTTTAACAGGTAAGGACAGGAGGAAACAGACTTGAATCAGGAGATCAGAGAGCGTACAAAGTGGTTTATGGAGGATCGCTTCGGAATGTTCATTCACTGGGGCTTATACGCCATCCCCGCCTGCGGTGAGTGGGTAATGTCGGAAAAGGAAATGACGGTGGAGGAGTATGAGACCTACTTCAGACAATTTGATCCCGTGGATTACGATCCCGCGGTCTGGGCAAGGCTGGCAAGGGAGGCGGGCCTGGAATACGGTGCTGTATAGGGATGTGGCCTTTGTCTCTCTGGGAGAGAATCCGGTGTTTACCTATCCTCTGCCGGATGAGACGGATACGGTATTAAAGATTGTGCTTCGACAATAGGCGGAATCGGGCATTCCAATAAAAGGAATGGATAAGATTTCGTTTTGCTCATTGAAAACTGTCCGATAGAATGTTAAAATCAGAGTCAAAGAAACGTAAGATAGTCAGTGAAGGGAGCATTCACAATGTCGATTTTAGCAGGATTTATGGTACCCCATCCGCCTCTGATCATTCCGGAGGTGGGAAAGGGAGAGGAAAAGAAAATCAGAAAAACCATACAGTGCTATCGCCGGGTAGCGGAAGAGGTGGCACGGCTGAAGCCGGAAACCATCGTTGTGATCTCTCCTCATAACGTGATGTATGAGGATTATTTCCATATTCGCCCGGGTGGATATGTATCGGGAGATTTTGGACAGTTCGGAGCCAAACGGGTGCAGATCCAGTGTACCTGCGATACGGAATTTGTCAGAGAGACCTGCTACGAGGGAGAGAGGCAGAATATCCCCTGGGGCACGAAGGGGGGTAAGGAAAAAACACTGGACCACGGGACCATGATTCCCTTATATTTTATCAACGATTGCTATGGAGATTATAAGCTGGTATCGGTGGGATTGTCGGGTATGTCCCTGCCCCTGCATTATCGTCTGGGACAGGCTCTGAAGAGTGCATCCGAAAGAACGGGGCGCAGGACGGTGGTGATCGCCAGCGGCGATCTGTCTCATCATCTGAAGGAGGAAGGACCTTACGGATATACCAAGGAGGGGCCGGCCTACGATGAGAGGATCATGGATGTAATGGGACGGGGAGCCTTCGGAGAACTGTTTGATTTTTCAGACGAATTTTGTGCCAAAGCGGGGGAATGCGGACATCGTGCCTTTACGATCCTGGCAGGCGCCCTGGACGGGCTCAGTGTGGTGGCATCCCGTTTGTCCTACGAAGCTCCCTTTGGTGTGGGCTACGGTATCTGTTCCTATCTGGTGGACGGAGACAATACCAGCCGCCATTTTCTGCAGTCTTTACAGGAAAGAGAGAGAGAAGAGAAAAGACGGCAGGGAGAGGATGATTATGTAACGCTTGCACGTCTGACGCTGGAAACCTATCTGCGTACGGGCAAGCTGCCGGAGCTTACGGAGGAATGGAAAGAGAAGGAGTATTTGTTTGGCAGAAAGGCCGGCGTCTTCGTATCTCTCAGCAAGCACGGAAGATTGAGAGGATGCATCGGAACGATCCTTCCCACGCGTGAGAATGTGGCTCTGGAGATCATGGAAAACGCCATCAATGCGGCCCTGCAGGATACCAGATTCGAACCCGTTACGGAGGATGAGCTGCCTTATCTGGGCTACAGCGTAGACATTCTGGAAATGCCGGAAAAGGTGGTGTCCCTGCGGGAGCTGGATGTGAGAAAGTACGGCGTGATCGTCACCAAGGGCAGGAAGCGGGGATTGCTTCTGCCGGATCTGGACGGAGTGGATACGGTGGAGGATCAGATTGCCATTGCAAAGCAGAAGGCGGGGATTCGGGTATCGGATCGGGATGTGGTTCTGGAACGTTTTAAGGTGACACGGTACGGAGAAAAATCGTGAGGCCTGTCTGTCGGGTCTGCCCCCATCATTGCCGGTTGGAGGAAGGAGCCCTGGGACTGTGCCGTGCCAGAAAAAATGTGTCGGGGAAGATCCAAAGTGAGAACTATGGGCGTATTACAGGTCTTGCCTTGGACCCCATTGAGAAAAAGCCCCTTCACAGATTTTATCCCGGCAGCAGTATTCTGTCCGTGGGATCCTACGGCTGTAATTTGAAATGTCCTTTTTGTCAGAATCATGAGATCTCCATGTGCGGTGAAAAGGAGGTTTTCTGGGAAAGAATGTCTCCGGAGGAGCTTGCAGGGCAGGCTCTGGAGTATGCATCCGATGCCGCGCATATTCGGGGAGCGGGGCAAAGCCGTGGAGCAGCAGGTAATCTTGGTGTTGCGTTTACCTATAACGAACCCTGCATCGGCTATGAATATGTCATGGATACGGCTCGCCTGGTACGCCGGGCGGGTATGAAAAATGTCCTCGTCACCAACGGCTGCGTTGAGCTGTGGGTGTTGGATGAGCTGCTTCCCTATATCGACGCCATGAACATCGATCTGAAGGGATTTACGAAAGAGTTTTACCGCAAATTGGGCGGAGATCTGGAAACGGTAAAGCGGTTCATCGTAAAAGCAGTGGCAGCCTGTCACGTGGAGCTGACTACCCTCATCGTACCCGGAGAAAACGACGGGTCTCAGCTGAGAGAGTTGATTGATTGGGTAGCTGCACTGGATCGCAACATACCCATGCACTTCAGCCGTTTTTTTCCCTGTTTTCGGATGTATGACAAAGAGCCAACGCCGGTTTCTCAGGTGTATGAGACAGTGGAGCTGGCGAAAAAGCAGCTGCGGTACGTATATCCCGGGAATTGCTGAAGGGTCGAAAATTCCGCCTGAATCTGCCGGAACGCAAACCGGCAAGCAGTAGGCGCATGGCAGGCAGAATCCCGGAAAAGAGCAGGACGGGGATGCATACCGTCAGGACGGCGGCTGCGTAGTCTGTGAAATTCCCGGTATCACTGTGGAGCAGACGCAGAAGAAAAGGGATTCCCAGCACGGCGGCCAGATACCAGAGCGCGGGAAGAAGCCTCCTGTATAGAGGACGCCTTTGGCGGAGGGCTTGGGAGAGCCGGTACTCTCCGTCCAGCAGGGAGGAAAGCCCTTCTGCCGTGGGATAAAGCAGCAGCAGAGAGGGGAAGTACACACCCGCGCCGATCATGGTATGTACAGCCTCCTGCGTCAGCCCGGCGGGCATAAGATCGTATCGCAGAGCCAGAAGGGGGATGCGAATGGCCAGCAGTATGCGCAGGCTGTTGGCAAGGATGGTGGAAATATAGGCAAGGAGAAGGGAAGCCGGAATCCAAAGGCTTCCTTTTTTGAATGTCCGGGGGAAAAAGGAGTAGATCATCATAGTGGCGGAGACGGTAAAGAAGGTCATGCCGCTGCAGGAAGGGGCGATGATACAGTGCAGTTCATGGCTGACATATCCCGCCGATGGATCCCAGAGGAAGGTAAGAGAGCCCATGCGGGTGACCAGAGCGGCAGTGGGAGCCAACAGCCAGCGCAGCGTTTCCGGCCGGCTGTTGTCACAAAGGAGGTGGGGAAGCGCGGGCGGGAGAGCGGCGGCCGCATATGAAAAAAGAATCATAAACTTACGACGGATTTTAAGGGTGGAAGAATGTGGTAGCATCATAGGCAACCTCCGTAAAAGCCAAGTGGGATACAGGCGGGAAGAGGACTAGGAAAGTCCCTTCCGGGAACGCCTCTTTGGGGAGCGGCTGCGCTGTCGGTGGAGGAGGGACATTCCGGCAGCTAACGCTGTCAGCAGCAGGATTCCCGGCTCGGATAAGTTCTGATAGCCGCCGATGGACAGATTGGAAACCTGCAGGGGCAGAGGATTGGGTTGATTTACATCCGTACTCTCCCCTTCCGGATTACGTATGGTATCCAGCACGGCGATAAAGGAGGTGTAAGGGGTAGCCATATTGTAGGTAAGCCCCAGCTGTGTCACTTCCCTGCTGATGTCCGGATTGCTCTCATAGGTACCGTAATCCGTCAACTGTTGGATTCTGTTTCGGGCCCACAGGTAGGGCAGGGCTTTGTTATCCGAGGATATCAGATCCGGAGTGACGGGGATATCCAGGGCGAAGTCTTCCTCTCCTGTTTTTCCGGTAATCTGTATGGAGCCTGTCGCTTCTCCTCTCCATTTTCCGAAAAGGAGGATGGGTTTTTCGGCATACAGTGTGGAAGGTATGTGGGAGGATACGTCATACACCATAAAGTCATTGTATTCTAACTGAATATCCGTCAGGACGGGGGAAGTAATATAGGTGCGGAATTTTTCGGCTGTCTCTTCCGCGTCTTCATCGTCCGTGACGATAAAGGGCTCTCCCTGTCCGGCCTTGGCAATACCTTCAATCAGATAGCGATTGACGCCGGTACCGATCCCAAAGGGAAAGAAGCTGGCGGAATTCAGGTTTGCGGCTATGATATCGAAGCTTTCCGTTTCTCCGGAAATATAGCCGTCGGTAATGATGACGACGCTTCTTGCGGTATCTTCCCGCTCCGGCAGTGCCAGAGCCGTTTGCAGAGCCACGTTTAGTTCGGTGCCGCCATAGCCCTCCTGTTGGTCGATAAATGCGAGGGCATTTTTGATATTCGCGGTGGTGGCAAATAAGGAAGACTGGGACAGCAGGTAGCTCTCATCGGAGAAAAGGATGAGATTGAAGCAATCCTTTCCGTCCAGCCCGCTCACCAGATTCCGGATCAGTTTTTTGGCTGTTTCCAAAGGATATCCGCTCATGGAACCGGAAACATCCAGGATAAAGATATATTCTCTGGGAGGAATCATTTTTGCTTCTACATGTTCCGGCGGCTGAACGGAAAGAAGGAAAAAGTTTTCCGACAGACCTGCCCGGCTGCCCTCCAGCAGAGTGAGGCCTGCGCAGGTAGTCCGGCCGGTCAGCTGATACTCCAGAATAAAATCGCGGTTTCCGGCATAATCTGCGGCATCGGTCAGAGAGATATGGGCAGTGGCGTTGTCCTGCCATTGGGTCAGGATTTCGTGGGTTTTGCAGGAAAGGGAGGCAATGGGAACACCGGTGGAAAGATTCACCAGGATATCGTAAATGCCTTCCGCCTGTACATTTTGGGGCAGATAGGGACTTTCTATCCAGGCGTCCGAAGAAGCCTCCCTCCCGGAGGGGGTGGAGGAGGCGTATCTGGGGCCTGTCACAGTGGGAAAGACAAATTGATAAATGCCCTCCACGGGAGAAATCATCTCCGTGTAGTGAAGCTGGATGCTGACCACATCTCCGGGCATGATGTTGGCAATGTCCATGGTAAAGACGTTGGGTCGCTGCTGTTCCATCAGAGAGGCCGTTTTGCCTTCGCTTTTGGCGGCTTCATAGGTTTCCCTTGCGGTCTCCTTTTCGCTGATTCTGGCCGTGACCATCTGAGTGCCCACCGTCATCGTCATGCCGTGGACACAGGCGCGGGTAGAGGTGGGGAATACGTATCTGCCGCTGATGGGAGAGTTCCCTTCGTTGGAATATACCTGAGTAATGGAAACGTCGGCAATGGTTCCGCTGACATTGGCGGTAACGTGCGTCTCTTTCAGAGGGAAGCTGTCAATGCCGGGGGTAGTGTTCTCCACATAAAAATAGGGGGCATAGGTTTTCTCCGTATCGTCGGTTCCGTCCGGAGCGTGTTCGTTTGCATAAACAAAGGGGGTAGAGTGAGTAAACAGAAGAAGAAAGACGAGAACGGATAAAAGCAGTTGATTCTTTTGAAATTTTTTCATGGCGACACCTCACAGATTCTTTGGCAGAGAGGGCGCGGGCACTGTGTCCGTAGCGGCAAAGTCGCTGTCAAAGCTCCCGCGCCTTCTTCTACTGCGAGGATATCCCATGGAGGCATCAAATCTGCATATTATTTGTATCAAACTGCCATAATTTTTGCATCAGATTGCCATAATTTTTGCATCAGATTTTCATCATAGGGGATGGGCGGACAGGATCTGACGGAAGATGGCATCCAGGGCATTTTTTACATGTTCCATAGAGGTGGCCAGATTGAGACGGATACAGGTGGGACAGCTGTCTGAGAACCAGCTTCCGAAATCCACGGCCACCAGAGCCCGATCCCGGATCACCTCTTCAATGGTTTCCGGCGTAACATAAGCCCCAAGATCCACCCACATCAGATACGTACCCTCCAGGGGAGAGACCACTGCCTGGGGCAGTTCCTTTTGAAATCGTTCCGACGCATATTCATAATTTTCAAAGATCACTGCTTTCAGATCCGTAAGCCATTCCTCCCCATAGCGATAGGCGGCTTCCGTGGCGGTATATCCAAAGATACAGCCCTCGTTATCGCTGACGGTGAGACTGAACTCATCGAAACGACGCCGCAGATCATCGGAGGGAATGACCACAAAGGCATTTTTCAGACCTGCCAGATTGAAGGTTTTAGAGGCGGAGGTCAAAAGCACCAGACGATCCTTGTACCTGCATTCCCCCACAAGAAAGGAAGCGGTATGGCGGTGTGCTCCGTAAACAAAGTCCTGATGGATCTCATCAGACAGAATCATTACATCATATTTGGCGCAGATGGCAAACAGCGTCTCAAGCTCCTCCCACCTCCAGACCCGCCCCACGGGGTTGTGGGGCGAACAGAGAATAAACATCCGGACGGAATTCTCCCGTATCTGTGCTTCAAAGGCAGCCATATCGATGGTGTACTTACCCTCTGTGCAGATCAGCTCATTACAGATAAGATTGCGGCGAAGTGTGCGTACGGCACGGGCAAAGGGATAATACACGGGTGTGTTTATGATGATGCTGTCATTTTCTTCGGTAAAGGCCTGAATGCATCGGTGAATAGCGGAAACTACGCCGGGAGAGTAGCGGATCTGCTCCGGGGAAAGGATGACGCCGTGGCGGTGCTCCTCCCAATGGCAGAAGGCCTTAAGATAGGAGGAGGGCTGGGGGATGGTGTAGCCGAAGACTCCCTGACGAACCCGCTCTGCCAGTGCCTCTGTAACAGCCTGGGGTACCCGGAAATCCATATCCGCCACCCACATGGCGATCATTTCGGAGTGACCGAACTGCTGCTGAAGGTCGTCCCATTTGCAGCAGCCTGTCCCCCTTCTGTCGGTATAATACATGTCTGTGAATTCTTTCGTGTTCAACGATCCTTCCTCCCAAGCAAATAATCATGTTTTTAGGGTGCGGTGAGATTAAGACAACATGACTGGGGGGACGAGGCAACCGCTTCCTGTCCGAAGGAATCCTTCTGCCGACTTTCGTTAGATTTATCAGCCTTCCGCTTTTCAATAATGCTGCGGTCCGGGGTGTTGTCTGAGGCCTTCGGAGCCCGCCGTAATATTTATCGTACAGCAAAAGCCGAGCTCAAACGACCAGGCTCTTTTTCGAGGCGTCCTCAGGATATCTGCCACGGCTTTTGCTGTATCCAATCTATTTCGCAGGCTCCGAAGGGCGAGTTTACGCCCCGGGCTGCTCATAGGCATTTGGAAAGCGGGAGGCGATAAATCCCGAAAGTCAAAGCCGGATTCCTTCGGACAGGAAGCGGCCGTCCCGTCCCGCCCCGGTCATGTTGTCTTATCTCACCGTGCCTTAAAGCTATGTTTTTTTAAACTGCGTTTCCGGTCTGAGGTTGCGTTTATTGTGAAAATAATGCCTCACCGGCATAAAACTGCATCATTGCAAACTCCTCCCGGGTAAAGCCAAGATCCTGTTTCAGCTGTTCCATTTCCCTATGCATCGTGGTTCCGGAAACCGTCCGGTTATCCGTATTGAAGGTGACACACAGCCCCATGTCAAACAGGGTTCTCATGGAGTGGGGAGTGCCTTCCGGGAAGGCCCGGGTATGCAGATTGCTGGTATAACAGACTTCCAGAGGAATCCTGCGGTCAGCCAGATAGCGGCACAGCGCGGGATCTTCTACGGCCCGTACACCATGGCCGATCCTGGAAGCACCCATTCGGAGAGCATCCCAAATGCTTTCCGGCCCTGCGGCTTCTCCCGCATGTATGGTAAAAGGGAGATCCATGCGGCGCGCCCGGGAAAAAAGCTCTGCGTAGTCTTTGGTGGGAAACAGTTCTTCCGCACCCGCCAGATCCACGGCACAGACACCGCTGCCGAGAAGGGCGGCGGCTGTTTTCAGTGTTTCCTCATTGGCAGCCTGATTGTCTGCACCGCGCATACAGCACAGAATGAGACTGCCGTAAAAATCATCCCTCAGTCCGGCTATGGCGGCCTGTGTCATCTCCCGCTGGCTGTAGCCGCCGCCTGTATGAAATTGTGGTGCAAAACGGATCTCCGCAGCGGTAACACCATCCTCCATCAGATCCAGGATCAGTTCACGCACTGCCCGTGTAAGAGCCTCCGGCTTCTGAAGCACCTTCAGGGGAAGGGCAAAACGCTCCAGATACTGTGTCAGATCCCGGCAGTCCGGGGGAACCGTCAGGTGCTCCATAAGCTCTTCCGGAGTATCGGCAGGAAGAGAAAGCTTCTGCTCAAGGGTCATATCAAAAACGCTGGAAGGTCTGAGAGAACCATCCAAATGGACATGCAGCTCGGTCATAACGATACCTCCTTTTTTCTATAGCACGACATGCTTCGTCTTGTTTCTTCATTATATCATATCACAGAAAAACCAAAAAGGACAGTTAAGGCGGGGTGAGATAAAAAGCTTATCTGCAGCGATAAAAAAAGAAGCAATCGCTCAAAGAATCCCTGCCTCTGTGGGAGATGTCAAGAATAAAAAGGTTTTCGAAGAACAAAGTCGGTTGGTATGGCTTCCATCGAATACAGGGCGATTTGTATTATCCTTCCACGCTCACGGCGCGCACAGACATCCCTGTCTGACGCGCCTTTGCCGTACCTCCATGTACGGCAAGAGCTGATTGTTTTCACTGTATTCGATATAAGCTCATACCAACGGCGACTTTGTTCTACGGAAATCTTTTTACCCTTGACATCTTCCACAGAGGCATCTATTCTATTGATCTTTCTTATCTTCTGTTCCCCTGCTACAGAGAAGGTAAGCTGTCTGTACACGGGTATTGAGATAAGAAGGCTTTCTCCCAAAAGAAGAAGATCCGTCATGTGGATCTGCAGTTTTCCCAGCAAACGGGCAATGCATCGGGACGCTGGGAAAACTGCAGATACGCGTTATGGATCTTACCTTTTGAGATAAGCCTTCTTATCTCACCACGCCTTGGGAGCCCTGTTTTTTTAGATGAAACATCTGTACCGAAAAAGAAGAATGATGTATACTTAAGGAAATGCTAATTTAATCAGCATTTTTCAGAAAAATGAGTAAGGAGTACAAAAAGGTATGAAGCTGTTACTGCAATTGTATACGGCCTGGTTTAAAATGGGGCTGTTTACCTTCGGGGGAGGATATGCCATGCTTCCCATGATCCAGAGAGAGGTGATAGAGAAATACGGTTGGGCCACGGAAGAGGAGATTATGGATTATTATGCCATCGGACAGTGTACACCGGGGATTATTGCGGTCAATACGGCCACCTTTGTGGGGTATTATCAAAAAGGGATCCCGGGGGCAATCGCAGCCACTCTGGGGGTCGTCAGTCCCTCTGTTCTGATCATCACCATGATTGCCGGTCTGATCACCAATTTTTCCGAACTGACCCTGGTACAGCACGGGCTGAACGGAGTGAAGGGGGCGGTGTGCCTGCTGATGTTTAACGCCCTTCGGTCACTGTGGAAAAAAAGCATTCATAATATCGGTGCACTCTGCATTTTTGGAATCTCTCTGGGAATGTCTGTATTTACGGATATCTCCACTGCGGTCATGGTTCTTCTGGCAGGTGTACTGGGTGTGGTGATGAGCAAAGCGGGAGGGCTGCGGTATGAGTAATTTCTGGCTTCTCCTTACGGAGTTTTTTAAAACCGGTCTGTTTGCCGTAGGGGGCGGTCTGGCCACTATTCCTTTCCTGCGGGAAATGTCGGCAGAGTACGGATGGTTTACGGTGGAGACCTTATCCACCATGATTGCCGTTTCGGAGTCCACACCGGGTCCCATCGGTGTCAATATGGCTACCTACGTGGGATATATGACGGCGGGACCTGCAGGGGGCATCGGAGCCACCTTAAGCCTTGTGGCTCCCAGTGTGATCATTATCTGCATCATTGCCAATTACCTGCAGAAATTCAAAGAAGCAAAGGCGGTAAAAATGATATTTGCGGGCTTGAAGCCGGCAGTGGTGGGCTTTGTAATGGCAGCCTGTCTGGATATTTTTATTTCCGCCCTGTTGTACAAAAACAGCTTTGACAGGATATGGCAGCAGAAGGACACGGGAGTCTTGGGATATGCCGCAGAGTCGGTGAACTGGAAAGCGATCCTGCTGCTGGCTGTGTTGTTTGGGATGCAAAAAGGGATCAAAAAGCTTCATCCCATTGTACTCATCCTGGTGTCTGCCGCAGGCGGGATCCTGCTGGGTCTTTAAAGGAAGGGGGGAAAATGACAAATTTTCCCCTCTTTTTCAAATAAGGCGTTCCAATCCGGGCGGTTTTGTGGTATGGTTTTAAGGCAAAGGAGTCGATTTATGAGGGAGAAAAGACGTAAGAGAAAAGAAGTCTTCACTCTGATTCTTGTTTCCAATACCGATAACCGGAGTCGGCAGTTTCAGTTTTCGGGACTGAAGCTGCGCGTTGCTGCAGTCCTTGCGGCAGCCATATGTCTCCTCTTTGGATATGCCTTCTTCCGGCTGGTTTCCGGAAGTGTTCGGGAGTACGGACTGCAAAAGCAGGTGGAAGAGGGGGACAGACAAAGAGTCGATTTGGAAAAAAACATAGCGGATACAGAGGAACAGGTTCAGACGCTGGAGGAGGAGAACCGACGCCTGCAGCAGCAGATAAAGGTGATGGAGTCGGCCCGGGAAGCAGCCAGAGAAGAGGCCAAAAAGGAGGAAGAGATCGCAGATCCCACCATTCCCAGATTTTACCCGTCCGACGGCGTGGGGGTGTTTGCCATCGCTTTTTCCGAGGAGCATCCCTTTCTCACCATCGTGATCAACAGCGGAGATAATGTGGTGGCAGCAGGGGACGGTGTTGTCAGATCCGTGGGCGGAAGCGAAGATTACTTATACAGTGTGGAGATCGAGCATTCCAGCGGCTACCTTACAAGATATCTGTGCAACGGAAGTGCCACCCTCCGGGTGACAGAGGAGACTGCGGTACAGACAGGGGATACGTTATTTACCGTAGGCGGCAACAATACGGATCTGGACTACCAGATTCTTTTTGAGGGAACTCCGGTAGACCCTTATAAGGTGATGCAGCTTCAGGAGTGACAGGAAGAGCAAAGTACAGCAGGGGACAACAGGAGACAACAGGAGACAATGGGAGGAAAACAAATGATCGGAAAGAATAAAGGAATGGAGAACGGAATGGGTCAGGAAAGGATCAATACGGTGATCGGTGCCGGGAGTGTGATCAATGGAAGCATTGTGGTGCCGGAAGCTATTCGGGTGGACGGAACCATCCAGGGAGACTGCAGCAGCAAGGGCAATATGGTACTGGGTGCGGAAGGCAAGGTAGAGGGCAATATCAGTGCCCAGAATGTGGTGATCTCGGGAACCGTGACGGGAGATATTACAGCCACGGGCAAACTGGAGATTCTGTCCACGGGCAAAGTCACCGGCAGCGTGAAGGCCAGAGGTATTGTCATTGATGAGGATGCCTTCTTTGACGGCAACTGTACCATGATCAACAATACGCAGGTAAGGTCGGAAGGAAAGACGGAAAAATAGGGCTGTCGTATCAGATTCGGAGGGGCTCACATGGAAAGAGAGAGGATACAAAACAGCGAAGGGGCCTCCGGGCACGTTCAGGCCGTACAGACATTTTTTTATGATCTGAATGAGCTGGTGTATATGACGGATATGGATACCGATGAGTTGATTTATTTAAACCGCATCGGTCTGGAACGATATGGTTTTGACAGTATCCGCGATCTGAAGGGAAGGAAATGCTACGAGGTGCTGCAAAACAACCACGAACCCTGCAGCTTTTGTACAAATTCTCTTCTGACGCCCGGGAAATTTGAGGAATGGAGGATCTACAATCCCATCCTCCGGCAGCATTTTTTGCTGAAGGATACCATGATCCGGGAAGGGGAGAAGCGTTACCGGGTGGAGATCGCATTGGACATCAGCGAAAGTGAGAACAGGTCGGCGGCACTGCAGAACTACCGGGAGCTGGAAAGAGTGGCAAACGAAGGCATCCGGCATGCACTGGAGGCGCCCACACCGGATGAGTGTATCAATACCTTTCTGGAATATCTTGGAAAAGCATTAAAGGGCGACCGGGCTTATATCTTTGAGAAGAACGAAGGGGGACACGATGACAATACCTATGAGTGGGTAGCCTGCGGGATCGAACCCCAGATCGATAATCTGCAGGATCTTCCGCCGGAGGTCTGCCGGGTATGGTACAGAAGCTTTGAATCGGGCAGCTATATCTCCATTCCGGATTTGGAGAATATCCGGGAAGAGGATCCGGAGATGTATGAAGTGCTGAAGCCCCAGGGAATCCGTTCCATCGTTGTGGTTCCTATTTTCCTGGATCGTGAGATCATAGGCTTTTACGGTATTGACAATCCTCCCATAGACGCCCTGGAATATACCTATAATATGCTGAATACGGTGAGTCACTTTTTCACCTCTACCATGAAGCGGAGGCGTCTTGTGAGACAGCTTCAGGATCTGAGCCACAGGGATTCCTTTACCATGCTTGGAAACAGGCTTGCCATGCGGGAGTATATGGACTCTCTGGATCCCTCCATGGGGCTGGCGGCTCTTTATGGGGATATTACGGGTCTTAAGGTGATGAATGATACTTACGGGCATCAGGCCGGGGATAAGCTGATTCTGGACGCCTGTGATTGCTTAAGAAGCGCGTTCGATAAATGGCATCTGTTCCGCATCGGCGGGGACGAGCTGTTGGTTCTGCGCCAGAGGACCACGGAGGAGGAGCTTAAAGAGCGGACAGACAGGCTGCGTGAAGAACTGGAGGCAAAGAAGGTTGTGCTGGCTGTCGGAACCGCATTTTGTACGGAGTTGTCCGGGTGCGGAGCGGATGAAGTGATCAAAACAGCAGAAAAACGTATGTACGAGGATAAGAGCCGCTACTATAGGGAAAATGGGCTTGACCGACGGAAAAGGTAAGAAATGTTACGTGATTTTGTAGAGAAAAAGCATTACAAGTTTGCGCAAAGTGCAAAGGATTGGAAAGAGGCTCTGCGTATGAGCTGCGAAAGTCTGGAAGCGGACGGGACCGTGGATGCGAGCTATGAGGAAGAACTGATCTCCTGTGTGGAAAAATACGGTCCCTATATCGTCATCATGCCGGGTGTGGCAATGCCCCACAGTCAGGAAAATGCACAAGGGGTAAAGAAAACCGCCATTGGCTTTATGAAGCTGGAGCAGGCGGTTTCTTTTCAGGAGGGAGATCATGAAAAGGATGCCAGACTGTTTTTCACACTGGCCTCCTGCGACCCTGACGCACATATGGAGAATATGGCAAGGCTTTCCGGGATGCTGATGAAGAAGGAAGTTGTGAAAGCGCTGGAAGAGGCAAAAACACCTGAAGATTTGCTCAGGATTCAGGAGGAGTTTTTGGATTGATTGATCGGTCCGTGCAAAGTCTGCGGGAGAGGTGATTCCTATGGATATTGTGATGACCGTATGGTCATTTTTTGCAACCAATATATTGCAGCAGCCGGCCTGGATGATCGGCTTGATGGTATTGCTGGGTTACGTGCTGTTAAAGAGGCCCTGGTACGATGTGCTTGCGGGAACCATTAAGGCTGTGGCGGGTTATATGATTCTGGCGGTGGGCTCCGGCGGACTGGTGAATAATTTTCGCCCCGTGCTGATCGGTTTGAGAGAGCGCTTTGGAATGGACGCCATGGTCATTGATCCCTATTTCGGGCAAAATGCGGTAACGGCAGGTGTGGAGGAAGTGTTCGGTAAATCCTTCTCTCAGGTCATGATTCTGCTGTTGATCGCTTTTTCCGTCAATCTGCTGCTGGTTCGTTTCCGTAAGATCACGAAGCTTCGCTCCCTGTTTACCACCGGACATGTACAGGTACAGCAGGCGTCTACGGCTTACTGGCTGATTCTTTTTGCGTTGCCGGGACTGGCAAACAACGATACGGCGCTTCTGGTGGTGATGGCCTTGATTTTGGGTCTGTACTGGGCCGTAGGCTCCAACCTGACGGTAAAACCCACCCAGGAGCTGACAGACGGAGCAGGCTTTTGTATGGGGCACCAGCAGATCATTGGGATCGCCCTGTTCTCTTATCTGGCGGGGAAGATGAGTGAGAACGCCAGAAAAAAAGGAAAAAAGGAATCCAAAAGGATTGAAGATATCAGGCTGCCGGGATTTATGTCCATCTTCAATGAAAACATGGTATGTACCGTGCTTTTGATGAGTATTTTCTTTGGAACGGTGCTCCTGCTTCTGGGCCGTTCGTATCTGGTAGAAGCGGGATTTCTTGCGGAAGGCGCAAGCTATCTGTTCTATATTCTGAATACCTGCTTTAATTTTGCCGTTTATCTGGCCATTCTGCAGCTGGGGGTGCGCACCTTTGTTACGGAGCTGACCCAGGCCTTTCAGGGGATTGCGGGGACGCTGCTTCCCGGTGCCGTACCGGCGGTGGACTGTGCCGTATGTTACGGCTTCGGCTCTCCCAATGCGGTGCCCATCGGCTTTTTGGCGGGAGCCATCGGACAGTTTCTGGCCATCGGTATGTTGATTTTGCTAAAGAGTCCTACGCTGGTGATCACGGGATTCGTACCGGTGTTCTTTGACAATGCCACCATCGGTGTTTTCTGCAACAATAAGGGGGGTATGAAAGCAGCCATCATCTTCCCCTTTCTTTCGGGGCTGTGCCAGGTATTCGGTTCCGCCCTGATTGCGGGATGGGTAGGAATGGCGGCCTACGGCGGATATCTGGGAATGTGGGACTGGGCAGTGGTATGGCCTGTCTTCACGGTGGTGATGAAGTATTTCAGCTATGCCGGCGTTGTGATCGTAGTGGCGGTATTGCTGATCGTTCCCCAGCTTCAGTACAGGACTGACAAAGAAGGCTACTTTTTGATGACGGAAGACTGGGAGGCTTACAAGGCGCTGAAAGCGAAAGAATGATGACTTTTCAGGAGGAAGAAGAGATGAGAAAAGGCAATCTGAGTTACATGGTGTGCTGTGCCAACGGGGCGGGCACAAGTCTGATCATGAAAATGACCCTGCAGAGAACGCTGGACAAGCTGGGGATTAAGCCGGGCAAGATTCACCACTGTGCATTGTCCGAGGGCAAGAGTGCTGCGTCGCAGTTTGATGTGGTGTTCACCTCTCAGAATTATAAGAGCATGTTTGAGGATGCACAAAAGAAAGGCACCATTGTAATCGGGTTGCGCAATATCATGTCAGATCAGGAATTTGAAGAAAAAATGAAGGAAAACGGGCTTGCCTGAAAGGAAAACAAGTGAAAATGAAAGAATACGCATTGGGACTTTATGAAAAAGCAATACCGGGAGAATTGTCCTGGAAAGAGAAGTTAAAGGTAGCAAAAGAGGCGGGATATGATTTTCTGGAGCTGAGCATCGATGAAACGGAAGAAAAGCTGCAGCGGCTGCAAATGTCTTCCGAAGAGCGGCGCAGACTGCGGGAGCTGGCAGAGGATACGGGGGTGCCTTTCCGCACCATGTGCCTTTCCGGGCATCGCAAATACCCTCTGGGAAGCAGCGATCCTGCCACGGAAAAACGCAGTATGGAGATCATGGAGGAAGCCCTCCGGCTTGCGGAGGATCTGGGCATCCGGATCATCCAGCTGGCCGGCTACGATGTGTATTACGAAGATTCCACACCGGAAACGGTGGAGAGATTTGAAAGAAATCTGAGGAAAGCTGCCTTGATGGCAGCGGGAAGAGGCATTCTTCTGGGATTTGAAACCATGGAGACGGAGTTTATGAACACCGTGGGAAAGGCCATGGCCTATGTAAATAAAATAGAGTCTCCCTACCTGCAGGTGTATCCCGACTGCGGCAATATCACCAACGCGGCAGTGACCTACGGGAGGGATGTACTGGAGGATTTAAGAAGCGGTGCGGGACATATTGCCGCGCTGCATCTGAAAGAGACGGTACCGGGTAAATTCCGGGAAATTCCCTTCGGTACGGGCCACGTGAATTTTAAAGAGATCATCCACACGGCCTGGGAACTGGGTGTGCGCCGCTATGTAACGGAATTCTGGTATACGGGCAATCCCGGGTGGCGGGAGGATATAGATCAGGCAGTGGGAATGATGTCAAAGCTGCTGGATGCAGAGTGCGGATGCTGATAAGGAGAAGAGAATGAAAGCGGAAAAAAAAGTCATCGGAAGTCTGAACAAATGTTATTCCATAGCTCCGTTGTTTTATCAGGGAAAGGAGCATTTTCTCGTGGCGGCGGAGAAGCAGGATCCCTGCTATCTGTTTGATGCCCAGGGAAACAAGGTGGATCAGGTCTGGGAGGGTCCGGGAGGTGTGATGACCATGGTACAGGTGCCGGGCACGGACGGGCAGTTTCTGTCCACCTATCGGTTTTATTCTCCCAATGATTCCAAAGAATCAAAAATCGTCATCGTTACCCCCAGGGGAAAAGGAGATTGGGAGATTCGTACCCTGGTGGAGCTTCCCCATGTTCACCGGTTTGATATCCTGCAAAGCGGCGGCGTCAGCTGGCTCATTGCCTGTGCGCTGAAATCGGGTCATTCCCACAAGGATGACTGGAGCATGCCGGGAAAGGTGTATGTGGCAAGGCTGCCGGAGGATCTGTCTGTCTACAATGACGATCATCAGCTGCCGCTGACGGTATTGAAGGATGGGCTTCTGAAGAATCACGGGTACTACCGTCTGGAGGAGCAGGACGGTCCGGCTGCGCTGGTCTGCAGCGAGAACGGAGTTTTTCGCTTCACCCCGCCCCGGACGGCAGAAGGACAGTGGCAGACGGAAACGCTTCTTGAAACCCCCGCCAGTGATGCGGTGCTGGTGGATCTGGATGAGGACGGCGTCAGGGAGCTGTGTGTCATGGCACCCTTCCACGGTGATGAGATTGCCATCTATCGGCAGGAAGAGGGAAGCTATCGCAAGGTCTATGAGTTTCCCGAAAAACGCAGATTCCTGCACTCCATTTATGGCGGAATGCTGGCGGGACGGCCTGCTTTCGTAGTGGGACACAGAGAAGAACAGAGGAGCCTGCTGGCGATCCGTTACGATAAGACCGCGGGAACGTATTACTATGAAAGTATCGACGAAGGCTGCGGTCCGGCCAACGTTTATCATTATGAACACGATGGGAAGGAAATCCTGATAGCCACCAATCGGGAGATCAATGAAATTGCCATGTATACCTTTTAGGGAAATGCCCATTGAATCAGAAAGAGAAGGAGAAAGCGATGTTAGAAGCATTAAAACAACTGGTGTATGAAGCCAACATGGAACTGCCAAAACGCAGCCTTGTCACCTTTACCTGGGGCAATGTGAGCGGATTTGATAAGGAAACGGGATATTTTGTGATCAAGCCCAGCGGCGTGGAATACGAAGTGCTCTGTCCGGAAGATATGGTGGTGATGGATCTTGAGGGAAACAAAGTCGAAGGAAAGTATAAGCCCTCTTCGGATACCAAGACACATATTGAGCTGTACAAGGCATATCCGGAAATCGGAGGGATTGTCCACACCCATTCCTCCTTTGCCACAGCCTGGGCTCAGGCGGGAAGAGACATTCCCTGCTACGGTACCACCCATGCGGATTATATCTACGGACCGGTGCCCTGCGCAAGAGTGCTGACACCGGAAGAGATCGGGGAAGATTATGAAAGAAAAACAGGGCTGGTAATTGTGGAAACCTTCCGCGAAAGACAGCTAAATCCCATGCATGTTCCCTGTGTTTTGTGTGCCAACCACGGCTCCTTTACCTGGGGAAAGGATGCCGCAGAAGCCGTCCACAATGCGGTGGTTCTGGAAGAATGTGCCAAGATGGCAGCCTGGACGGAGCTGATCGGTCCAAAGGCGGGACCGGCGCCTGTGAGTATGCAGGATAAGCATTTCCTGAGAAAGCATGGGGCCAACGCTTATTACGGACAGTCATAATCTGTATTTGAAGAGAGAGGAGAAGATTGTGGAAACAGGAAATAAGAGAATTATTCAGATAGAAGAAAAGGTACCATTGAATATGCTGATCCCGCTGAGTCTGCAGCATATGTTTGCCATGTTCGGGGCATCCGTACTGGTTCCCTTTATTTTTGGGATCAATCCTGCCGTTGTTTTGTTTATGAACGGAGTGGGTACGCTTTTGTTTATTTTGATCACCAAGGGAAGAGCACCCGCTTATCTGGGCTCCAGCTTTGCGTTTTTGGCACCTGCCGGTATTGTAATCAGCAAATTCGGGTATGAATACGCCTTGGGCGGATTTGTGGCAGTGGGCTTTCTGGGCTGTATCCTGGCGGGGATCATTTACAAATTCGGATCCCACTGGATTGATATTGTTTTGCCCCCGGCGGCCATGGGTCCCGTGGTGGCTCTGATCGGACTGGAGCTGTCCGGCTCTGCCGCAAGCAATGCGGGTCTGCTGGAGGAGCAGATTCTGATGCCCAACGTCATCGTGTTTCTGGTCACCCTGGGAGTGGCTGTCTTTGGCTCCGTTATTTTCAAAGGCTTTCTGTCCGTCATCCCCATTCTGGTGGCGGTGATCGCCGGGTATGTGGCTGCGCTGGCCTGCGGCGTGGTGGATTTTACGGCAGTGGGAGAAGCCCGGCTGTTCGCAATGCCCAATTTTACCATGGCCAAATTTGATCCGGAAGCTATTCTCATCATTCTTCCGGTATTGCTGGTAATCGCCTCTGAGCATATCGGTCATCAGATCGTCACCGGCAAGATTGTGGGACGTGATCTGATGAAGGATCCGGGACTCCACAGATCCCTGTTTGCAGACAACTTTTCCACTATGCTAAGCGGACTCATCGGTTCCGTTCCTACCACCACCTATGGAGAGAATATCGGTGTCATGGCAGTGACCGGCGTATACAGCGTATGGGTCATCGGAGGCGCTGCCGTTCTCTCCATCGTATGCTCCTTTGTGGGCAAGCTGTCCGCTCTGATCAGCACCGTTCCGGGACCCGTTATCGGCGGAATCTCCTTCCTGCTCTACGGCATGATCGGTGCCTCCGGTCTGCGGATCCTGGTGGACTCCAAGGTAGATTACGGGAACTCCAGAAATCTGGCGCTTACCTCCGTTATCTTTGTGACGGGACTCTCCGGCATCTCCCTCAGATTCGGCAATATTGAGCTGACGGGCATGGTTCTGGCCTGTGTGGTAGGCATGCTGTTAAGTCTCACCTTCTACGCACTGGATAAGCTGCACCTGACCAATGACTGAGAAGGATGTATATGTATGCACACTACATGCGTGTGCAAGTCGTGTGAGCGTTGTGTGTATTGTGTATGCCAAAGAAAGACAATTGTTAAATCGATACAAACAGCCGGCAAAGATTTGGTAAAGATTGTATAAAATCCATAAAAATATTGATATTTTTACCGGGAGGGGTATTGACAGGGTATGTCGACATTGATAAAATATTGTCGGTATACAACCAATCTGAATATATATGCTTGCAATTGAAGAGAAGAGAGCAGCCTGACATCGGATTAAGGCAGATTGGAGGATCAGCGCTGCTTCCACAGACACAAAAGACAGAGGGATGCTGTGTACCGTCTTCCGACAGAAGCTTCGGCTTCTGTGGAAGGCGGTATCTTTTTAGGGAAAAGCGGCAGGGGAGGAAAAGGTATGTTTAAGAAGATCGACAATATGAAGCTGGCAAAGAAGCTGAGCTTCGGCTACATCGTGGTGGTTGTGCTGATGGTGTTGTCCTTTTTGCTGAGTATGACCGGACTGGCCGTACTGAACAACAGTCTGAATGACTTTGTCAACGGTTCCAATCTGGCGGATACGGCGGTCAAGATCTGCCGCATCGATGTGAATATCGCGGCCCGGAATATCCGTGAGATGGCACTGAATACCGACACCTCTGCCTACGGCACCTACAGAAACACCGTGGATGAACGGATGGCTGAGGTGGAGCAGCAGCTGGAGATCTTACGGAGCACAGGCCTGATCGATACGGCGCTGGTGGACACCTATGAGCGGGATCTGAATGCCTGGGAGGTGATTGGCTACGAGATCATGGATATGATAGAGGCGGGAGACCGGGAGGGAGCCACACGTCGGATCTTAAACGAATGTGCTCCGGCACTCAGCGAGCTGGTCTCCATTGCCGGAGAGATGGATGAGATCACCAATGTTTTAATGGATGAGTCGGTGGCCTACAGCCATACCATATACCGTCTTGTGGTTGTGCTTCTGGTGGTAGTAATCCTGCTGGCCATCCTTCTTGCTGTACTGATCAGCAGGCGCATCACACGTTCCGTTATGGATCCCGTGCAGGAGCTGGAAACGGCAGCAAGAAATCTGTCTGCCGGCAATCTGAACACAGAGTTTACCTACAGCTCCGATGATGAGCTGGGTTCCCTGTCAGCGAATATGAAGGATGCCTTTGAGACATTGTCTTTGTATATCAACGGTATTTCCAGAGCCATGAGCGAGTTTTCCAAAGGCAACTTTAACGTTCAGTCCAAGCTGGAGTGGAGAGGCGACTTTAAAGCCATTCGGGACGCCATCTTAAGCTTTGAGGAGAGTATGGCGGATACGGTGGAAAACATCCAGAGTGCGGCAGATCAGGTACAAAACGGTGCCACTCAGGTGTCCGACAGTGCCATGGAGCTGGCCAACGGAGCATCGGAGCAGGCCAGCATTACCCAAGAGCTGATCGCTACCGTAGAGACGGTATCCGAGCAGGTGGCACAGAATGCGGCCTCCGCAGTGGAGATCGCAAAACAGGTGGAAGGTGCCGCCGCAGCCATTACGGATAGCAACGAGAAGATGCAGGAGATGGTGCAGTCCATGAACGAGATCGATTCCACCTCCAAGCAGATCAGTACCATTATAGATACCATCAACGATATCGCCTCCCAGACCAATCTGTTGGCACTGAATGCCTCTATTGAGGCTGCCAGAGCGGGAGAGGCGGGCAGAGGCTTTGCCGTGGTGGCGGATCAGGTATCCGTTCTGGCGGCACAGAGTGCGGAGGCTGCCAAGGAATCCAACATCCTTATCGATTCCTCCGTGAAGGCCGTAGCCAGAGGCGTAGTGGTTGCCACGGAGACGGCACAGGAGCTGGAGCAGATCATGAAGGATGCCAACGAAGCAGCCGACGGCGTAAACGGCATAGCCCAGGCGCTGGGTTCTCAGAACGAATCCTTCCTGCAGATCAACACCGGTGTGGAGCATATCAACGACGTGGTTCAGACCAACTCCGCCACCAGTCAGGAGTGTGCCGCTGCCAGTGAGGAGATGAGCAGCCAGGCTACCATGCTGGACGAGCTGGTGAAGGGATTCTCTACCATAAGGAAATGAGAGAGGAAAATACCGTAGCTTCCTTTAAATTAAGGAAGAGTGACTCTATGGGAGCCGCCGTACATCCGTGTATGGCGGCTCCTGCCTCTGTGAAGACCTCTGTGAAGGTGTAGCAGTGTAATAGTAGGGGGTAAATTGGCGGAGGAAAATATTGTAGGCATTTCCGACTGGTATTTATATTTTTACGCTCTGAGCGGACACCTGAGAAAAATCACCCGACTTAAGGGGTGGTGAGATAAGAAGGCTTTTCTGCAGCGATAAAAAAGAAACAATCGCTCAAAGAATCCCTGGCTCTATGGGGGATATCAAGAATAAAAAGGTTTCCGGAAGAACAAAGTCGGTTGGTATGGCTTCCATCGAATACAGGGCGATTTGTATTATCACTACACGCTCACGGCGCGTACAGACATCCCTGTCTGACGCGCCTTTGCCGTACTTCCATGTACGGCAAGAGCTGATTGTCTCCCCTGTATCCGATACAAGCTCATACCAACAGCGACTTTGTTCTACGGAAATCTTTTTGCCCTTGACATCTCCCACAGAGGCATCTATTCTATTGATCTTTTTTATCTTCTGTTCCCCTGATGCAGAAAAAGCAAGCTACCTGCGCACGGGTATTGAGATAAGCTTCCTTATCTCACCGCCGATTAGATAGAATGACTTTTCCGCAGGAATACATATCCGCAAAAAAAACATCTAAAGTAATTTCCGATTCATCCGATATTCATAGTAAGACAAAAGGATAGTGTCTGAATTCCGGGTAAAGGAGGGATTAGATTTATGCGGATAGAT
>JAFQLB010000078.1 GCA_017396675.1 Lachnospiraceae bacterium | reverse complement strand
CTCGTGCATGGACGCACGAGGCAGGAGCCGCCATACATGGATGTATGTCGGCTCTGTTCACGTCGCAGCTCCTATATTTCTATTCCTGTATCCGTCAATACCCTGCAGACCCAAGCATTTTCCCGGCAAACAGGCAATGTATTCGGAGGTTTGGAAAACCGGGCAGATTCACATTACAGATCTTACCTTCGGGGAAAAGGTTTCTTATCTCATATCCCCTCACCCGGACAGCCTTTCACAAAGCCCTTTTGTCACATCTCTCTTTTTTTATAAAAAACCACTGACACATACCAGGAAAAAATATAGATACAGATTCCCGCAACAGCAAGGATTGCAAGTGTCAGGTTAGGTTCTGTTTCTATGCCCGGCCGATCTTTCAATACACCGCCGGCCAAAACGCTTGCACCGCATACGAATCCGATCATCACATAGAAAGCAGCTCTTCCTTTTTCCACTCCCAGCTTGAAGATAAAGGGGAGCGATATGGAGGACGTAATCGTTGATACAATAAGCATCAGTAACATCAGGACAACAAACTCTCCCGGAGCAAACCCACCCGCCGTCACCATTTTTACTGCCTGCATAGTTCCCATCACAAGCATCACAGATACCTGCGCAAATAACCCGATGAGGTATTTCCCCGAAACCACCTGAGTTTTCGTATAGGGCATGGCTGCACTGTAGCGCAGCCACCGGCTCCGCTCATCATATCCCAGGAGGTTAACGGGGATCATTCCACAAAGCAGGTATGGGTAAAATACAAAAAACATATTGTCATCACTCATCACCGACAGAATCGTGAATCCAACGGTGAGAAAAAGATAGTATCTGCAATATTGCTTCATCATGTACCAGTCTTTTAAAAGAAGTCCCTTCACCTTATTTCTCCTCCCTTACCATAAATACAAACAGCTCCTCGATGCTGATGGGACCGATGTCAATCCCCGAAGGTACGGCATTCTTTCGTACCACTGCCCGAATCCCGTAAGGATTTCCCCTTTTATACATGACTGCCTCCGCCGGAAGCGAAGCCAGCTGCTCTGCTGTGCAGCAGATCATCCCATATTCCTCCAACAGCCGGTCCTTTTCTTCACAGAGCAACAGCTTCCCCTTATGCAGGAATGCAATATAATCGCAAAGCTTTTCCAGATCGCTGACGATATGAGAAGAAATGAGAATGGAATGACTCTCCTCTCTTGTGA
The DNA here is from genome assembly GCA_017396675.1 of Lachnospiraceae bacterium. Taxonomy (GTDB): domain Bacteria; phylum Bacillota; class Clostridia; order Lachnospirales; family Lachnospiraceae; genus SFDP01. The sequence goes on along the minus strand of JAFQLB010000078.1, from coordinate 25,972 downwards.
AATCATGGAGCAGCTCAACAACTTCATCACGAGCCACCGGATCAAGTCCTGCTGTTGCTTCATCCAGAATCAGCAGCTTTGCATGATGAGATAAGGCAATGGCAATGCCCAGCTTCATCTTCATTCCACGGGAGAATTCCTTGAATTGCTTTTTGTCCGGCAATGCAAGCTTCTGTACCAGGCGAGCATATTCAGCTTCATCCCAGCTTTGAAAGGTATGCTTCATCACATTTCCCACCTGTCCCACGGTAAAGCATTCCGGGATCCCTACCTCATCCATAACAACACCCATATCCTCTTTCGTAAGTCGGATATTCTCCCTGCTGTCCTTTCCGAAAAATGTGATACTGCCGCTGTCCTTGCGGATCATATCAAGAATGAGCTTGATGGTGGTACTTTTTCCTGCACCGTTTTCACCGATCAGACCCATGATACAGCCGCCGGGCAGTGTCAGATTGATATTGTCCAGTGTAAATCCCGGATATGATTTTGTCAGGTTTCTGATTTCCAATGCGTTCATACTTGTTCCTCCAGACTGAAATGAACCATGTCTATAATATCCTGCCTGCTCAAATTGCAGGAAGCAGCAAGTCTGACGATCTCGTCTATATGCGCTTCTATCTTTTTCAGATTCTCTTCCCTCAGCAGCTCCGTATTTTTGGGGGCAACATAACATCCCTTGGCAGGTAACGTATAGATAAAGCCTTCTTTTTCCAGTTCTTCATAAGCGCGCTTGGTAGTGATAAAGCTGATCCGAAGATCCTTTGCAAGCCCCCGGATGGAGGGCAGCAATTCATCCTGCTCCAATGCACCGCTGATGATCTGACTTTTGATCTGAGAATAAATCTGATCGTAGATGGGAGTTCCGCTTCTATTATCAATCAAAATATTCACTTTCTCACCTCTGTTAAATCTGTATATATTTATTATATACAGTTTAGGCCAGATGTCAATATCCAACACAGAAAAATCATATCGACCGATAAACTTAAAGCAGGGGGTATCCGGCATAAGCCCAAGACCCCCAGCTCTCATATGTCAACTTCCTCTGACAAATATTTTGTTTCCATTCTGAAAAGCCGATTGCCCGGAGAGACTCTCCCTACAAAAACAGCGGAATAAACTGACAACACAATACCACCATGATCAACGCCACAGGATAGGTAGCGGCGTAGGAAATGGCCACTGCCTCCGACCTGGTCATAGCCATCAGAGTACCAAGAGCCGGTGTGGAGGTCATACCTCCGCAGATGGAGCCCAGAGAATTCAGTACATCTATCTTAAAGATATGTCTGGCCACCACATACCCTACCACCATAGGAAGAATGGTCATCAGAGCTCCCAGGAAGAACAGTGCCGCACCGTACTCCAGCAGGATCTCCACAAAGCCCTTACCGGCATTGGTTCCGGCGCCCATCAAAAAGAGGGCAAGCCCCAGCTCCCGCAGCACTTCCAGAGTCGATTTGGGAACGGTGATGGCAATGGGACCGATATGAGCGAAATGTCCCATCAGGATACCTGCCAGCAAAGGACCGCCGGAGCTTCCCAGAGAAAAGCTGGCGCCGCCGGGAAGGGGTACGGTAATCTTGGCGATCAGAAGTCCCAGCACCACTGCCGCCGCAAAGGGCAGAATACCGAAATCATCCAGCTGCTTATATTCCTTTTTCTCTCCTCCGCTCTCACCTTCTTCTGCCGTTGCCAGTCTGGCCAGACGCTCACGCTCTGCAGGAATATCGATCTTTAAAAACTTGGGGATCAGCTGCACAAACAGCACCACACCCACTACGCCGAAGGGATAAGCGATTCCGTAGCCGATAGAGGCCATGTCGCTGCCGGTGGATTCGATGGCTGCCGCAAGTCCCGGTGTACTGGTCAGCGCTCCCGACATCATACCTACCGTCAGATCTACGGGAAGTCCTCCCAGCAGCACCACGCCAATGGCAGTAATGCTTCCCGTCAGTATGATGACAAGACCCAACACCACAAAGGAGGTGGCTTTTTTCTTGAAGTTACTGATAAATCTGGGACCCGCGATAAATCCTACCGCAGTTACGAAAAAGGCCAGTCCGATCTCCCGGACGGTACCCGGCACCAGCAGCTGAAAATGTCCGAAAATCAGGGCCACGATCAGTACGCCGGAGGTTCCAAGGGACAGACCCTTGATGGTGATGCTTCCCAGAAGATACCCCAGAACAGCAATCAAAAAAATAATCATCATCTCACTCATCTCTTATCCTCCTGTTTCTCACAGACAGAAGATCTCTGTCCTTATTCAAGTCCTGCCTATACCAGCGTCTTTCTCCAGCGTCCTCTTCGTATGTATGCCGCACCTATGGGAATGGAGGAGGCGGGGGCGATCATGCAGGCCAGATACACGCCCGTAGCGCCCAATACCGGTATGCTGCTGAGAGCACCTGCCAGAACGGCTCTCACCAGAATGCAGTTGACGAAGGAACTGAACAGCACCATCTTCGTGTGTCCCGCTCCCGTCATCATAGAGTGATATATCATGAATACAGCATAAAACAATTGACCAATAATTTCAATACGAAGATTTTCCACACCCGCCGAAATCATCTCGGGACCATCGGAAAACAGACCCACCAGAGTCGGCGCAAAGACCTCTGCCAGAAGGATATTGACAGCCGCAAAGCCCACCGCCAGATACATGGCAAGATACATGATTTTTAATGCCTTATCATGCTTGCCGGCTCCCAGAGCCTGTGCGATCATGGCAGTGGCTGCCATGGAGATAGCCGCAGTTACGGTCTGTACCACATCCTTGATCCTTGCGCTGGCACCGTAGGCAGCCGATACGATCATCCCGTATCTGTTCAGCAGTACGGTGACGGAAAGCCAGGAAACACTGGCCACCGTCATCTGCACGGCACAGGGAAACCCGATCTTCATGATAGAGCTGACATGATTCCTTCTTGGAAAAAAATCACTTCTTTCCGGTAACAGCCTGTCCTCTTTGCCAAATCCCAGACAAAGCAGTGCCGCCCCAAAGGAAACGTACTGAGAAACGGCAGTGGCAATGGCCGCTCCCACAACTCCCATTTCCAGGGGACCCATCAACAGCCAGTCCAAAAAAATATTCAATGCCACGGAAGCAGTCACACAAAACAGAGGACGCTTGGAATCTCCTACCCCTCTCAGTGTGGCAGCCGCCGCATTGTAGCCGGCAATGGCCAGAGCCCCCGGCGCACAATAGAGCAAATAAGCCGCAGACATGTCACGTACGGGAGCCTTCATCATGGTTACAATTGGGTCTGCATAATACCAGAGCCCCAGCGCGGAGAGCACGCCGATGCCCAGAAACAGCGTCAGAAAAGTACCCGTGCATGCACTGCACTCTTTTTTCCTGCCTGCTCCCGTATACTGGCCGATCATTACATTGCCGCCGTTACTCAAACCGATAATGATCCCCGTGTACAGCACCATTACCTGACTTCCGTTGCTGACCGCAGATAGTCCTGCATCTCCCACAAACATTCCCGTCAGCAGAAAATCCGTCAGACTGTAGAAGGATTGCAACAGATTGGCTGCTACCAGAGGCAGCGTATAGCGTATCAACTCCTTAAATAAGCCTTGGTTATTGATGGATTTCTTTATCAACGCATTCATATATCATCGTTCTCCGCTGTAGGGATCATAATTGATTTCCGAAATCTCCGGGGCAGATCCCAGAATATTTTGAAAAGCCACCAGGGAAGCCATCAGCTGCTCCGGCTCAATTTCCTTCATAATAAACACAATCTGAGAATTCCGTTCTTCTCCGTTCCAGTCCTCCAGATGCTGGGGCGGATGGATGATATGCTGTACCCCGTTGATCACAATGGGCCCCCGGTCTCCCACATCCACAATTCCCTTGATCCGCATGATTTTCTCACCGTGGGCATACAGCAGCATACTCATCCAGAGGCCGAAGGCCGTCCAGTCCAAAGGCGCATAAAATTTGATGGACATGGAGCGTACGCCTGCATCGTGAGCCGTGACAGCGGCCGGGTCTTCCGCATTTTCAAGCCTTTCCATCGTTCCTGTCTTCTCCATCCGGCTCTGGGTGTTTGTGAGTACAGCCTCCGGGTCGATTTCTCCCCTGGCCGCCTCCAGGATCTTCGCTGCGGGGTTCAGCTTCCCCAGGCGCTTACGCATCCGCTGCAGCGTATCCCGATCCACAATATCCGTTTTGGTAATGATCACGGTATCTGCCGTGACAATCTGTTTTACCGACTCATTGTTATTCTTCAAATGCAGCTCACCGTTGGCCGCATCCACACAGCACACCACACCGTCCACATAATACCGGTTCGTCAGAAGCGGATCCATCAATATGGAAAACAGAATGGGAGCAGGATCCGCCAGACCCGTGGTCTCTATCACCACCCGTTCCAGCACAATCTCTCCCCGTTCCGATTCATTTAATATCTCCTTTAATTCCTTCACCAGATCATCCCGCATATTGCAGCAGATACACCCTCCGGAAAGCAGACGGGTCTTTTCCTCAATGCGCCGGATGAGCCGATGATCCAGCCCTGCCTGTCCGTATTCATTGATGATCACAGCAGTGTTCTTAAATTTTTCATACTTCAGCACTCCCGACAAAAGCGTGGTTTTGCCGCTGCCCAGAAAGCCCGTTACCACAGTGATGGGATATCTGTTGTCCTGTACCGTCATTGCGCCGTCCTTTCCTGTAATGACCGCAAAAAGTCAGGATCCAAAGGATCCACGGTCTTATGAGCCATTTTCGATGCCTTGTCCCACATACCCCCCAGATCATAGATGACCTCACTGATTCCCTTTTTGGAAAAAAGCATATACCTGCTGCCCTGCCACTCCTTCAGCGTCAGTCCGTAATACTCCAGTATTTTGTTTGCAATGGCCACCCTTCGCAGGCGCAGACGCATCCTGTCCCGTTGCAGCTCTCCGGCTACGATCATCTTCCGGCTTCTGTAATTGATGTCATGCACCGGCTGATCCGTCCAGTGCACCGTCATTATCATTTCACCGCATAAAACACACATGACTCCCACTCCCCTTCAAAATGTCGTCAGAGGCATGAAACCATGCCTCTGACATATTTCCCACAAGCTGACAATCCAAGATGACTGACCGAAAGATGCTGTGTACCGATGATTATTTCTTGGGAAATCTCTTAATAAACTCATCAGCCATTTCATCCAGTGTACACCAGCGCACGCCTTCATACTGGTTGATATGGTCGATCAGATGCTGGTGGCAGTTCAGAGCCTTCATACGTCCGGATACATCGGGATGAATGGTCATAGGGAATACTGCCCAGTCGTAGTTTTCGTATACGTAATCGAAGGAATCCTCCCACATCTCAAAAATGTCCTTAGGATTGTGGAAACCGAAGCTGTTGGGTGACTTCTTAATGAACATCAAAGGCGGAAGATCATCCAGATCCCAGTTTGCGGGAATCTCAACAAGATCTGTTTCTTCTCCGCGAACGAGAGGCTTCATCCAGGTGGACGCAGGTGCGGAATAATCGATTTTGCTCCAGCTGTCACCGATACGTACATAGTAAGGCATGCAGTCATGGTGCATCAGTGAGTGGTCATATTTGATGCCGTATTTTTTCAGCAGCTTGTCCGTTACATTGGAGAACTCCCACCAGGGTGCCACGTAGCCGGTAGGGCCTTTGCCTGTCAGCTCCTTGATCAGTTCCACGCTCTTTACCAGGATATCTTCTTCCTGCTGAGGCGTCATTGCAATGGGATTTTCATGGGAATATCCATGTGCGCCTACTTCATGACCCGCTTCCACGATCATCTTCATCTGCTCCGGGAAGGTTTCGATGGAATGGCCGGGTGCAAACCAGGTGGCCGTGATGTTGTTCTTTTTAAACAGCTTCAGCAGACGGGGAATACCGACTTCACCTGCAAACAAACCACGGGAAATGTCATCGGGAGAATCCTCACCGCCGTAGGAACCCAACCATCCGGCAACCGCATCAATGTCTACACCGTAACCCACCAGAATCTCTTTTTTTGCCATGTTTTCTACCTCCTGTTTTTTCTTTTATTTACATCCCTTCCGTCAGGGACAGCAACACGTATCAAAAAGCATTGATATACAGCTTTTTATTCATATCTCTCAGATACGGAACCGTAGCCCGCATCCTGGCCGTCTCATCCAGATCGATCTTGGCACAGGCCACACCCTCTCCGTCGGCACCGCATCCTGCCAGAATGGTGGTGTCCGGAGCCACGATACGGCTCAAGCCGCCAAAGAAGGTATCCTTATCCTCTCCGCAGCGATTGCTGGCAATCACAAAAGCGCTGTTCTCCAGTGCCCTGCTCCTGGAAGCGGTATCCCATACATAATACCTGGCTCTTCCGAAGGCAGAGGTATAAATCAGAATATCCGCCCCCTTATGCACCTGTACCCTTGCCATTTCCGGAAACCCGATCTCGTAGCAGATCAGAAGTCCTATCTTTGCAAAGGGCAGCTCTATCACTCCGATATCCTCCCCCTTGGCAAAGCGCTTATCCTCGTCTCCCCACAGATGCATCTTTCTGTGCTTGCCCAAGCATCCTTCCGGTCCCACTGCCACAGCAGTATCATACAGCTTTCCGTCCTCTCCGGCTTCTATGATGGCTCCCACCAGATAGGCATCGTACTTCCCGGCCATCCTCTGCATCCAGAGCACCGTTTCTCCGGGAATCGGTTCCGCAAGCGCCTTGTCCCGATCCTCTACACGGTAACCGGTATTGAACAGCTCAGGAACAACGATCAGCCTTGCACCTCTCCCGGCCGCATCGGCAATCAGCTCTTCCGCTCTTGTCAGATTGGCCTTGTTATCGTACAAAACACAATCCATCTGAACGGATGCTACAATCAGTTTATTGGACATACATGCGCCTCCTCCCGTCGGTACTCTCTTATCTGATATATAGTAAGAGCAATTTACGTGCCAACTCTTCCCAAATTAAAAAATTTTTTCGATTCTATCCGTCTTTTTCTCCCGCCTCTCGATTCCCCGCATATTTCTGCCTTTTTTCCACAGTTTCTCTCCATATCCGTCCCCTTCAGACCGAAGAGAAAAAAGTTCCTCTGCATCTGATGTCCAATGGCACCGACAGAAATATGCACGCTTGCATAATTGCTATGCACACATGCATAATTCGATCTATTTTTTCCTTTTCAGCTTTCTGCTGATGGTACTCTGATCCACGCCCAGCGCCTCTGCCATCTGAGTGGTGGTGGCATACTTTTTTCCGGCCATTTCAATCAGCATATCCTCCACCATCCGGTGGGCTTCCCGAAGCGGTATGATCTCATCTACGTGTACGGCAGACGACTTTCCGACACCGGTTAAGGAGTCCGGAAGACTGTCTCGTTGGATCACATTGGTGGGAGAAAGCACCACCATCCTCTCCACAGTGTTCTGCAATTCACGGATATTCCCCTCCCACCTGTAAGACATAAAGCTGTTGATCACTTCTGTGGAGAACATCTTATCCATCTTGTATTTCTTATTATACTTTTCAAGAAAAAACATGGACAGCGGCAAGATATCATCCTTGCGATCCCGAAGCGGCGGTATTCTGATCTCCACCACATTCAGCCGGTAATATAAATCCTTCCGAAAATTCCCCCGCTTCACCTCCTCCAGCAGATCCTTGTTGGTGGCTGCGATCACACGTACGTCTACGGAAATGGGCTTCGTTCCTCCCACACGCATAAACTCGTTCTCCTGCAGCACCCGCAGCAGCTTGGACTGTAGGGTAATGGGGATTTCCCCAATCTCATCCAGAAACAGGGTGCCGTGATTGGCAAGCTCGAAAATCCCTGCCTTTCCGCTTCGTTCCGCCCCCGTAAAAGCTCCTTTTTCATATCCGAAGATTTCCGATTCCATCAGAGTCGGCGGGATGGCTCCGCAGTTAATCTTGATGTAAGGCCCCTCCCTGCGACTGCTGACGGAATGGATATAATTGGCAAGTACTTCCTTGCCCACACCGGATTCCCCCGTGATAATAACGGCTATATCCGTTTCGCTCACCTTCATGGCAAGGGAGGCTACGTTACGCATCTGTACACTGTTTGCAATAAAGGGAACCTCCTGCCGCTCCTGACTGCGCGCATAGATCAGCTCCCTTTTATAACCCTCTACCAGAAGATTGGCTTCTTCCAATTCCCGGTACAATTCATTTTCATCCACGATCAGACGGGAGGTATTGATTACCCTGATGATTTCGCCGTTTTCATCCTTGATAGGCGTTCCCAGAACCAGCAGCTTTTTCCCGGTGGCCGTAGTTTGTATGGCCTGAACCCTTCGCTTTGACTCCAATACCATTCTGGTGACGGAAGGATAGTATATCTTTTCCTTCTCAAGCTCATAGACACTTTTGCCGATCAGGCTCTCTGCCTCCATTCCCCAGATCATTTTGGAAGCGGCACTGACCTCCAGTGTGATTCCCCGGCTGTCAGAGGCGTAAATGACATCCCAATTCGTCTGAAACAGTTTATTGATGTCCTCACTGAAATTGTGTTCTTTTATTTCCTTTTCTTTCTCATTCTCCATAACTTCCCCCGCCGTATGCTGCTCCTCCCTTCTTGCGGAAAGGCGCACTCAAAACCATGCATCATGAATCAGCGGCAGCTTTTATCACGACCTTTCTACTCTTGTCAACTCCCAAAGCAGTTTCTTCCACTCTCAAAGCCTCAATCCGTATCGGCTTTTTTCTTCTCATTTCAGAAAGCTGTTCCTCTTTCACAGGATTCTCTCCGCTGTAGAAACGATCCATCTTCAGCTCGGTTTCCAGTATATTCTCCATACTGTCCTTCTTGCGTTCTACATTCTCCATAACACGCTCCTGCTGAATCCTCAAATTCACATTCAGCATATGATAGACCTCTTTGGGAGATACTTCTTTTGGCTGTATGTTTTCCTCTTCCCCGGCTTTAGAGCTTTCTTTGTCCTTCTGCATCTCTTCCTGCCGCAGTTCTTCCTTCTCCGCTATTTTACTCTCCTGCTCTTTTTCCACCTTTTGTTTTTTTTCTTCTTCCTTCATTTGCTCCAATCTGAGCTTTCGATTCAATTCCGCGATCTGCTGCTGAATTTTTTGCCGTTCCTTTATTTTTTCCTGTTCGGACATCTCGGTATCGCCGGATATTTTATTCAAACGCTGCTGCTGACTTGTCAGCTGACTTTCCAGATTCTTACTTTTCATTTCCGATAAGGAAGCCTCAGTGCTTTGTACATTTCCGCTTCTGCTTATTGAACCCACCTTATTTATCATATGCATTCCTCTTTTCTTACCTTTATACAAACAACCCGCTTCGCAAAAATGTGTTCCCGTTAAACGGTTCCGGTATATAAGGTTCCGGCAGAAGCATTATTGTAGACCCCCTCCTGCGTATAAAGGTTATTTCTGTTGGCTTCGTTATTTGCGGTAAGCTCTATGGACTCCGCTCTGTCGGCGGTAAAATAACCGAAAGAATTCTTTTCGTTAAACAATTCCTTTACCTGTTCCATATCTGCATTCAGAAAGGCCTCCTTGTCAACGGTAAGTGCTTTCTCTCCCACGGAAATCCCGATTTCCTTTAACATCTGCGCATGATCATCCGCACTGTCCTTCAATCTGCCTGTCATACCGATAATGGAGCTTACCGTGGAGGCACTTCCTTTTTCCAATACTGTATTAAAATCGGAAACAAAATCGGAAACCGCCGTATACAACGCCTCTTTGTCTTCGGCCAGATATTCTTCCTTAAACAGGGATGACTCTCCCGTCCGCAACAATGCGTCCGCAGCGTTTCCCAACTCGTCTGCGTATTTTTGCATATTCGTCATTTCCTGTTTCAGAACATGATTCACCGAAGTTTCCTGTTTTTCGGTACTGCCGCCTCCTGAACTGTTTTCTTCCTTGACAGCCTCTATGGTAATGTGATTTTGGCGTGCTACATTGTCGATGGCACTTTCTATGTTATCCGTTCTCCGGGAAACAAAATAACCAAAGGAATTGGTTTCATGAAATACTTCTTTCACCTTCTCCATATCGGCATTCATAAAGGCTTCTTTGTTTACGCTCAGTTTTCCTTTGTTCAAAGAAATTCCGATCTCTCCCAATGCCTGTTGATGATCGCCTGCCGTATCATTCATTCTTCCGCTCATGCTTGCAATGGAAGAAAAGGAGGAGGCGCCGCCCTTTTCCACCAGTGCATTGTAATCGGAAACAAAATCCGAAACCGCATTAAACAAGGCTTCCTTGTCCGCATCCGTATACTCTTCCCTGAACAAAGACGCGCCGCCTTTTTTGGATAATCTGTTTGCAGAGCTCTGAAGCTCATCCACCGATTTCTGCAGACCGTTGATCTCCTGCACTTTGCCGCTGTCTACGGTGGGTCCTGTTTGTGTATGGTTGACAGTATGGTTGACGGCGTGACTCTTATCCTTGTCAACCTTATTATTATGATTATCTGTGCCGGACGCCATCTCCCTGTAGTAGGATCTCAACAGCTTTGCGTAGCTTCCGCTTTTGATGGTGGCATAATCAGCCAGATTGATACCGTAAAAGATGTTGTTCTGATTGGAACCGTTGGTATTGGAAAACAAAAAACTGTAATCCTGTCTTATATTCATAATATTCACCTTAACCTTCTGTCTGCAGGATGATTTATCAAAAAATTTACACTTTCCCATTTGTATTATACCACGAAAAAACTGAATATTTCAATTGTTATTTTCCAATTTGCAGTTATTTTATATATTTTTTTTATTCCCGCAAAAGCAGCGGGGAAGACTTGCATTGCAGCATCCCCATCCCCGGTGGCGGCTTGCAAACCCTATGCTTTTCCTGTATACTTACTCCATATCCCACCGGACAAAGGATGGCTTGCAGATATGGAATTCTCGCTTCATCACAAGCAGTTACAGCAGCAGATGATGTCCCCTTCCCAGATCCAGTCTCTCGAAATTCTGGCAATGGACAGTGCCCAGCTGAATCAGTTTTTAAAAAATGAATATCTGGAAAACCCCCTTTTGGAATGTTCGGAATACACGGAACCTACCGGGCACAGGCAGCCTCCGGATTCTTTTTACGGGCAGTTGGGAGCATGCGGCCGCCCCGCTCCGGAAACGGGGGATTCGTTCTCTTCCTCCGACGAGTTTTCAAACCCTCTCCGAGATTTGTCCGCACCCGACCCCTCCCATCTTCGTTCGTATCTGCTGGGACAGCTGGATATCAGACAATACTCACAACAGGAATGGGAACTCTTTATCTATCTCATCGACTGTCTGGACGACAGCGGATTCTTTACCGTTCCGGCGGAAGAGGTGGTCGCCAAAACAGGCTGCTCTCTCCGGCAGGTGGAGAGCACTCTGACCTGTTTGCGGCAGCTGGAGCCCTACGGCATTTTTGCAGACAGTCTGTCCTCTTCTCTTCTTCGGCAGCTGGAAGCCAAAAATGCGGCAACACCGCTTCTTTCCTCTGTGATCCTTTACCACCTTCAGGATGTGGCTGAAGGCAGGATCAGCACGATTTCCCGCAGTCTGTCTGTTTCCACCTCTGAGGTACGTAAGTGTATCCACACCATTTCCGGGCTCAATCCGCGTCCGCTTATGGGCTTTGGTCAGGAAAACAGCTCCTATCTGATTCCTGATATTCTTCTGCAAAAAGAGGCGGGCAGATGGAGTGTTCATCTCAATGATTCCTGGGTGGAGGACTATCGTCCAAACGATTACTATCTGAGGATGATGGAACAGTCCCGGGATCAGGAACTGATCGATTATTTCAAGGGAAAGCTGCAGCGGGTGCAACTGATTCTGGCCGGCGTCCGGAAACGGCGCAATACGTTACTTACCGTCTCCCAAAGTATTCTGGATATCCAGAGGCCTTTTTTTGAAGGCGAAGCTCCCCTGACTCCCATGACCATGGAAGAAGTGGCCAAACGAAGTCATATTCATGCATCTACCGTAAGCAGAGCCGTTCGGAATAAATATCTGCAGTATCCCGGCGGCAGCCTTCCTGTCAGAGAGCTCTTCACCCCTTCCGTAGCGGAGTCTGCAAAAGGAACCGTTGGTCCTGCACAGATCAAACTGCTGATCCGGCAGTTTATCGCATCCGAGGATCCCGCCAAGCCCTACAGTGACCGTGCTCTTGCCGATCTGCTGAAGGACTGGGGAATCTCCGTCTCACGTCGAGTCATTGCAAAATACCGGGAGGAACTGGGGATCCGCGGCAGCTTTTATCGCAAATAAGCTTCTTGACAGGTTTTGTTTTTTTGTTCTATTATAATCATCAGTGCAATCAGTTTATGTAAGGAGGCGTTTTCATGACTACCTATATCCCCGAAGGTTACGTATCCGCTCTGGATCTCCATGAAACCCAGGTGGGCATCAAAACCATAAAGGACTTTTTTCAGACATTACTGGCGGAGAGGATGAATCTGCTGCGTGTTTCCGCGCCTTTGTTCGTGGATCCTGCATCCGGTCTCAACGATAACTTAAACGGGGTGGAACGTCCTGTCTCCTTCGGAATACGGGAACAGCAGGACTATGAGGCGGAAATCGTCCATTCTCTGGCCAAATGGAAACGATATGCCCTGGAGAAATACGGCTTTGTCCCGGGAGAGGGCCTGTATACCGATATGAGTGCCATCCGGAGGGATGAGGACACCGACAATATCCACTCCATCTACGTGGATCAGTGGGACTGGGAAAAAATCATCCTGAAAGAAGAACGCACCACGGAGAAGCTTCAGGAGGTGGTAAGAAACGTCTACAAGGTACTGCGCAAGACAGAAAAGTATCTGGCCATTCGATATGATTACATAGAGGAAATTCTGCCTCATGACATTTATTTCCTTACCACCCAGGAGCTGGAGGATCTGTATCCCAATCTTACCGCCAAAGAACGCGAATACCGCATTACCAGGGAAAAGGGCGCTGTCTGTCTGATGCAGATCGGCGATAGGCTGCGTTCCGGGCAGCGCCATGACGGACGCGCACCGGATTACGACGACTGGGCGTTGAATGCCGATATCATCGTCTATTATCCCGTACTGGATATCGCACTGGAATTGTCCTCCATGGGCATTCGGGTGGATGAAGCGTCTCTGTCAGAGCAGCTTTTGAAAGCCGGCTGTCCGGAACGGGCAAACCTTCCGTTCCAAAAGGCAATTCTTCAAAAGCAGCTTCCCTATACCATCGGCGGCGGAATCGGACAGTCCCGGATCTGTATGTTTTTTCTGCGCAAAGCACACATCGGAGAGGTACAATGCTCTCTCTGGCCCAAAGAAACCCTGGCACTTTGCCGGGAAAAAGGCGTAAAACTGCTGTAAATCCGTCGCAGGAAACGCATTCATCAGGATTTCCCTAAAAAAGGGCTGACAAAACAGGAAGGAATCAGACATGAACATTCGCAGAGCTCACAGCTTGGATATGGAAGGAATCAACCGGCTGCTGCTCCAGGTGTGCCTGGTGCATCACCGGGGGCGGCCGGATCTGTTTAAATACGGAGGAAAAAAGTATACCGACGAAGAATTGCAGGCCATCCTTTCGGATGACAGCCGCCCTGTATTCGTAGCGGTAGAGGACGCGGCCGAGGGTGCGGGCACATCCTCCCCCCATTCCGGACAAAAAGAACAGGTGCTTGGGTATGCATTCTGCATTTCCCAGCAGCACCTGAACAACAACATCTTAACGGATATAAAAACCCTCTATATCGACGATCTCTGTGTTCTTGAAGATATGCGCGGTCAGGGCATCGGCCGGCAGCTTTGTGAACACGTCAAGACCTATGCCCGGAAAAACGGGTATTACAACATCACACTGAATGTCTGGAGCCTCAACGAAGCAGCCCTGGGCTTCTATGAAGTCTGCGGTTTCCTCCCCCAGAAGATCGGGATGGAGCTCCTACTTCTTGGGGAGTCTCTTTAATTTGTATCGCTGTTTGCCGGTAATGTATTTTTCCAGATTCAGATTCTCCCGGAACATGCGAAATCCGTATACGGTTCGCGTTTCATCCAGCTTCTCTTCCCGAACAATCTCCCCGTTCAGGGTGAAGTGAGCCCGTTCATCCTGAAAATCCACGCTTGCAAGCGTCCCAAGCTCCCACTTCTCCGCACTGATAAATCCCACTCCGCTGTTGCTGATATCCCGGATCGTCACGTAGTCCACTCTTTCTCTGGCCTGTACACTGCCCGGGAGATCCAGCTCCACGCGAATGGCTCCTCGCCGGTTGATCTTCCTGGCGGGCTTGTCACAAAGAATCTGATGTACCACCCGTCCGTCCTCAAGCCGCACGTTCTCTATCGTCACATCCTTGTATTCGTAAAGCAGAAAATCCTCGTCAGGAAGGAGACGAACCATCAATTCCAATCCTTCTGCCTTAAAATTCAGCCGCTTTCCCTTGCGTATGATAATCTCCGCATACACCCCGGTCTCGTCCACCTGCACGATCTTCGTCAGAAATTTTTTTCTTTTGTTTTTGACGCCAACGAAGATAAAGACCTTCATATCCTGTCGTGCTTTTTGCCCTAACATGTCTGTCCTCTTCCCGGCACGCTCCGCCGATCCTTTTCATCTCATTTCATACATTATACCTGCTTTCCCCACCTTCTTGCAATCATTTTTTTGTGAATATTGACTGAGATGAATCATCCTTCGGTTTTTCCGGTGTTTCCGGTGTTTTCCCGGTGTTCCCCGGTGTTCCCATCCACCATACCGCCATTCCCGCCGATACGCTTAACACCATTGCTCCGAAAGGAGAAAACACCGCTTTATTTACAGACGGAATCACCGTTGCCGCATACACTGCCACATTGATTCCGCCGTGCAGTACCATGGGCAGAAGAATACTTTCATATCTGTCACAGCATAGGGCCAGCAGGATTCCCAGCAGCATTCCGTAGGCTGCCTGTACGGGATTGCCGTGAAACACACCGAATACCAGGGCGGAACCAAACAGGGCTGTCTTTTTTCCGTAGTATCCTCTCATCCTTCGATATACAACCCCCCGAAATACCCATTCCTCCGCGATCGGCGTCAGGCAACCGTACAGCAGCACCGCCATCCAAAAAGGAAGTGAAAACTGTGCCGCGGCCACCTGTGCATAGGAATCGCTTCCCGTTGTGATCCCCAGCAGAAAAAACCAGCTGTTGACAGCCAGTCCGATGCAAACGGACGCACCCATAAGAAGGATGCTGTGACGATCCCACAGCCTTTTACCGATGCCCCGGGTATCCTTCCCCCGGAGCATACTTCTTAGAAAACTCCCGGCGGGAAGTACCAAATCGTCCTTTCGGACAAGGAGCCATACAAAAGCGGCTCCTCCCAGCATGGCCGCCCCGGACAAAAGAGGCGAATCTCCCTGCATGATTTGCACCGGGGTCAGAAGCGTTCTAAGCAACAGGGTCACAAAGTAGTAGCAAAATATCGGCAAAAAAATCTTCCATGCCTTAGCGGCAGAGGTCACACATACAGGCTGCATGGCAGCTCCCTTCCGACAGATGCCTCCCCTTCAGGCCTGCCTACCAAAACAGCGTCCCTCAGGAAACAGCCATCTCCTTTAATTTGCCCAGCGCCTTTTTGACCGACGGAACAGACAGCAAAACCACGGTCAGCAGCGCTTCCGGCAGAATATAGCTTAAATTATAGGCAGTGGAGGCCCACACTGCAAGCATATTTTCCTTCAGGTCCGATACGTAGGTGGTATAAAAAATCAGCCCGGAAACCATGGCAAAGAAAAATCTGCCTGCCACTCCCACCAGATATCCCACCATCAGGCCATACTTCCCGTTTCGGAAAAATCCGGACAATCCCAAAGCACCGAAGGCCAACGGATAATCCAAAAGCACCTGGGCCGGATGTACCACGTAGGGACCCGTAATAAACTGCAGAATTCCGTAGCTCACTGCCGATATCAGACCGGGCCCCGGCCCGTACCAATGGCCGATCAGTGAAACCACCAGCATGGAAAACAGAGTAACACTGCCTCCGTTTGGCAGTGAGGGCAGCTTGATCACCACGCTGATCACCGTAGCCAGCGCCAGAGCCGCCGCCGCAAACACCAATTGTTTCGTTGTCATTTTGTTGTTGGTTGTTGTCATAAAAAAACCTCCCTTAATTTTTTCGGGGAGGAAGCATCTGACAGATATGTCACTCTTGAACTCCGTCATCTCCACATCCTTTATGTTTCGTATACGGAGGATGGAAAACGGAAAGCTGATCTGATCGCGACTGTCTGTATCAATATTTGCTTCCTTACGCCGGTATTATCCGGATCAAGTCATGAGGGTTCGGCCCGAAGGCTTCTCTCAGCGAATGCTCCCCTAGCATTTGTTTCACTTTATGCTTTTTTTTCATTTGTGTCAAGACATTTTTTACGGTTTCTTGACAAGAATACCCTTGTCAAGAGATGATATCAGCACCATATGGCTTCCTCCAGCGCAAAGGAATAGAGGATCCGCTCCCTGACCTTCTTGCCTGTCAGCTGCTCCAAAGCTCTTGCATAGTATTCCAGCTGGATTCGATATCGCTGTACCAGAGTTTCCTTCTCCCGTACCGTATCCGTCTTATAATCCACCAGTATCAGCTCTCCCTCTTCTTCAAAATAAGCATCGATCATTCCCTGCATCAATACTTTTTCTCCGGCGGATGCATCCCCGGGAGACTGCGTCTTTTGCAGCTCATTTGCGGGAATCCCCAGAACAAAGGGCTGCTCCTTTCTCAGCTCCCCTCTGCTTTCTGCGGCTGCCATTCTGGCCGCCAGGGGAGAGGTATAAAAGCGCATCAGTTTTTGAAGATTCACCAGTTCCCTGTATTCTGTCGACAATATCTTCTTTTCCTCTTTCTCCCGCAGTGCTTTCTCCAGTGCCTTAGCAGAGTCCGTTCCCGTAAACGGCAGAAGCTCCAGTACCTTGTGGTAGGCGCTTCCCCGCTGTGTACCGCTTGTACCGCTGATGCTCTTTTGCTGCTGCAAAAAGCCGGGAATATAGGGTATGATCTCCTCTTCCCCATACCACTGCAGCACACCTTCCTCCCGTTCCTCCATAGAAGAACGCTTTAACTCCGAAACGGTGGTTTTTGCATACAGTCCTTCCAGCTCCTTATGCCGGTACCGGAAATGAAAACGTTCCTCCAGCTTTTCTGCCAAAGCATCCGCCTGCTGTTTCTTCTCCTCTGACAGGGGCAATTCAAAAAACTGCCGACGGAATTCCATCTCCTTCTCCTGTCGCCTTACATCTCTGGCAAAAGCCGCCTGCTTCACGGGAGGAGTGGACTCCGTGGTTATCCTGATCAGATCGCCGATCCTGACCAGAGCCGGCAGCAAAAAATCCAGAAAGCTGCTGCAATCCCGCAACAAAAAGGAAGGCAGCTTTCGCTCCTGCCTGTCTTTTAAAAAGGCGTAGGATGCCATTCTGTTCTCATATTCCGCAACAGTTCCCGTGAGGATCAGTTTTTCCTTTGCCCGCGTCATGGCCACATAAAGAAGCCGCAGTTCCTCTCCCAAATTCTCTCTGTGCATCTTCTGCGCAAGGAGCTGCTTGCGCAAATCTCTGCGTCGAATCCGTTTTTCCGGACTTCGATAGTCCAGACCGATCCCAAGGTCCGCATCCCAGATATAAGGTTGGTTGATATCCTGACGGTGAAACTTCCCGGCCAGTCCGGAGACAAAACAGACAGGGAATTCCAGCCCTTTACTTTTGTGAATGCTCATGATCCGCAAGGCATCCCTGTGGCTTTCCTCAACCCCCGCTTCTCCCGCCTGGTATTCGTATTTCTGAAGCTGTTCCATATAACGGATAAAATGAAACAGTCCGAAATAACCCGTCTTTTCGTAAGCTTCCGCTTTTTCAAGCAGCATTTTTACATTGGCAACCTTCTGTTCCCCTCCCGGCATTCCCGCAAAATAGCTTAAATATCCCGTTTCCCGAAGGAATCTTTGCAGCAGCTTGTGTATGGGCATAATGGGCACCAGACTCCGATAGCCTTCGATCCACTTCACCATATCAACGGCCTTTCGTTTCAGTCCATCCTCTGCCTCTTCCGACTGTGACATAACTGTCAGTTTGTCAAAATAGGTCTCCCCGGGTGTGCATTTTAATCTGACAATCTCTTCCTCCTGCCATCTGCCCGCCAGAGATCTCAGCAAACCGTACATTGGAATATCCTGTCTGGGATTGTCGATGATCCGCAGGAAATGCAGCATCAGCTGTACCTCACCGGCTGTAAAATATCCCGTTTTGGAGGTCAGACTGACGGGGATGCCGTATTCCCGGAATACATCCGAAAAGACCTCCTCCCAGCCCACCGTGGTACGCAGCAGCACCACCATATCGCCAAAGCCTGCGGGGCGAAGTCCTTCCCCGTTCTCCTTCTTCACAGGAAACCGATCCACCATTTCCAGTATCCTGGCTGCCACCATTTCCGCTTCCCGACGGCGCAGCTGTACTGTATTCTCCTTTTCTCCCGTTTCTTCCGTCAACAGCAGCTCGGGGGTATACACCTCCTTCCCTTCCGGATAAACAGCCCCCGCATAAAGAGCTGCCTGCTCGTCATATTCCACACCGCCCAGTGCTTCTCCCATGATCTGATAGAAGATTCCGTTCACGGCCGCAAGCACCTGGGGGCGGCTGCGAAAATTCCGGTGCAGATCGATCCTCTGACAGCGTACCTTTGCTCCATCTTCCGCAGGCTCGTAGGTGCGGTATTTTTCCAGAAAAATTTCCGGCCTGGCCAGACGGAAGCGATAAATGCTCTGTTTCAAATCTCCCACCATGAAACGATTGTAGCGTCCCTCTTCCTCTCCGCAGATGCTTTGCAGCAAGTACTCCTGTACCAGATTGGAATCCTGATACTCATCGATCATAATTTCATAAAAATATCTCCGATACTCCACGGCCGCCTTCCCCGGCTTCCAGCAAAAAACGCCCTCCTTCTCCTCTGTTTCCGTCAGGATCTGCAAAGCCATGTGCTCCATGTCCCCAAAGTCCAGAATTCCTCTTTCCCGCTTACATGCTTCAAATTTCCTGCGAAACAGCAGTACCATATCAATCAATGTTTCCAGAGACTGCCCTATTTCTCCCAGCTGAGAGCAAAGCACCTCCGGCGAAGATGAAAAGTAGGTTTTCTTCATCTGCTGTAAGCGTTTCTTTCCCTCATCCCGAATTACTTTTACCTGCTCTTTCACAGCGGGATCTGTTTCTGCCTGTTTTTTGGAGGGCAGCCGGGGAAATGTCATCTCCTCCAGCAGAAAAAACATCTCCTCCGGGGCTGCGTTCTGCAGCCGGTGAAGAAATGACAGATCCTCTTCTATGGCTTCCAGATACAAAAGAGGCCCCCGGGGTGACAGACTAAGCTCCCTTGCCCGCACCAGCATCTCTTCCACACCCTCCAGCTCTTCCCGAAGATACCCAAGGAACAGCTTTCCCCAGTCGGTTTCTGCAATTTCCCGGGGTGTCAATGCCCTGTAATCCTCATATCTTTTTCGCAGCCAAACCTCCGGCCAGGGAAAGCTTTCCGCAAAACGAAACAGCTTGCGTACCGTCTCCGACAAGAACTTCTGTCGGTGACTGCCGCTTCCCGAGGGTGCCAGGATCTCCATCAGACGAACCACTGCCTCCCGTCGGCAGCTGCCTTCCCTGTGATCCTCCTCTCCCAGCACTTCTTCCAGCAATTCTTCCCACACTTCCTGCTCCATCAGAGCAATTTCGCCGCTGTCTGCCACACGAAACCCGGGATCCAGTCCGATCTCATGAAAATGGTTGCGTATCACAAACAGACAAAAGCTGTCTATGGTGGTGATCTGTGCATTGTGCAGCAGGGTAGCCTGACGCTGCAGATGCAGATTGTCCGGCTCCTGTTGCAGACGCGCTTCAATGGCAGCCCCGATCCTCTCCCGCATCTCTCCCGCAGCCGCATTGGTAAAGGTAACGATCAGCAGCCTGTCAATATCCACGGCTCTCTCCGGATCCAGAATCATGGTCAGGATACGTTCTACCAGCACTGCCGTTTTTCCGCTGCCGGCGGCTGCCGACACCAAAATATTACGATCCCGCAGCAGGATCACCTGCTGCTGTTTTTCCGTAAATCGAATACCTGCGCCTTTATCCATGCCCTATTCCCTTTCCCGTTCCCGTCTGTCCACATCTCCGGAAGCCTCTTCCCCTTGTCCCATGGCGACAGTCTCTCTCATTCGCTGCCACAGCTCTTCCGGCGGCAGTTCCTCCAGCAATCGCTTCTCATAACCCGGAATTCGTCTGTCAAAACCACAGATCCTGCGAAACTGACAATACTGACAGGCATCATCACTTCCAAATGTACAGGGATTGACGGCAATGACACCCTCTGCCATATCTCTTCCCAGCTGTTTTGCCTTTTCCAGCGCATAATCCGCGGCTGTCTGCATCTGTTGGGAAGAAAACACCGAGGAGCGACCGCTCACCGTACCGTCCTTTTTATATTCCACAGGAATGACGTCAGATTTTCCCTCCAGGCCTTCGTCCAATCCCTGCAAAACCGCCGGATCCTCATTCACGATTCCCGTGACACACAGCTCCCGATAGATCTGCTTTGTAATTTCTTCTTCCGTCATTCCTTCACTGCCTTCCACCATGGGATCCGCCACATGATAGTAAAGAAAGGCCGCAGGTACAACTCGCTTATGGGGATGCCGTTTTCTTTGAAGATCCACAGCCGCATTCATATAGATCACAAGCTGCAGCTGCAATCCGTAATACAAACCGGCCAACTGAAACCTGTGCTTCCCCGATTTATAATCCATTACCTTGACATACACCGTTTCTCTGTCTTCATACACATCCATCCTGTCAATGCGCCCCGACAGCCTCAATCTTTCTTCCCGGCTCAAGGACAGATTGACAGAAGCAAGATCCTCCAGTACGGAAAAGGAGATTTCATAATTCTCCGGTAAAAACTTTCCCTTTTGCAGCTGATACTGCAAGGTTTCCACCGTTCTCTCCAAAACCCCCCGCATGGCTTCCAGCAGATAGGCATTGCGGGCGCTGGAAAACAGCACCGTATTTCCGTAGGCGGCAGCGTAGCTTTCCAAAGCCTCCCACAGCAGCCGCTTGCCCTCTTCCCGGGGAAATGTCATCCATGTATAGTGATGCTGTGCCAGCTTGCCGGAAAAAAGCTCCAATACACCGTGGAACACATTTCCCATATCCACTGCTTCGAAGCTGTACTCTTTACGCTCTGTAAGACCCAGACCGTACCGCAGAAAATGTGCATAGGCGCAGGAAGCCATGGTTTCCAGGCGGCTCACACTGCTCTGTATCATGTTCCCGTACAGAAGACGAGCCACTTCCCGTCCCAGCTTTACGGGGTAATAGGTAAGAAAAGCCGCCTCCGTCAATTCCCCGATCCATTGCTCTCCCTGCACCTCTTTGGAAAATGCCTGCAGCAGACCATGGAGCAGCAGCTCTTCCTCACCGGTCAGTTCTGCTTCCGCATACTTTTTCATCAGCCCCGCACCTGCCATTCTGCCTTCCGCTATCGTCTGCAGCCGCTCCCATCCCGCGGCGCTTTCCTCCCCGGAAGCCACAGACACCGTTTCAAGCCGTGGAAACAGCCGCTGCAGGGATGCGATAAAGTAGGAGGGCTTCTGTGCCTTTCCTTCCCGATCACTCCTTGCATAAGAAAGAAACAGCTTGCAGGAAGGCTTTGTCACATTCAGGTAGAGGTAAAACTTTTGGATAAACATCTGCTGTCTGGGGGTAGGCGCCAGTTCCACCTGACTGCCCTCAAGAAACTCTCTGTCCAGATCCGACAACAGTCCCCCCCGACTTCCGGATTTTGGGATCCTTCCGTCATTGACTCCCAGAACGAGCAAAGCCTTCACCTGTTTCAGCCGGGTTCTCTCCATATCACCGGCCACCACCCGATCCACTGCCTGGGGAATCGTGCCTACCCGGATCTCTCCGAAACCGGCGTCCAGAATCTCGGCAAACTCCGTCAAAGTCATCTCTTCCTCTCCCAGCAGCCCCACCACCTGATCCAGAAGCTCCATCACAAGGCGATACACCTGTGCATATTCCATGGCACCGGCCGCATCCCCTCTCTCCTTGCAGCGTTCCTCCAATACTTTCAATTTTTTTTGACACTGACTCTCAACCAGGAAGCCATATAATGTCTCCGCCAGCTGTCTGCAGGTTTGTTTCCTGCTTTCAAATACTGACAATTGTGTCATTATCATTTCCCGAAGAGTATTTAATTCCGTCAGCTCATTTTGAACCTCTTCTTCACTTTTTCTTTTTCTGTCAGAAACCCTGACGAATGGCTGACTCCACGTTTTTTTTCCCTTAATACCAAACTCCAGTACATAATTCTCCAGTTTGTCTATGACATTTATGTCAGCATCGGTCATTCCGCTTCTTAAAAAATGAAACATCCCTGTATAGGAATACTGCTGCAGCACCGCCTGCAGTGCAGAGCGAATATATTCGATCAGCGGATTCTGTATAACCGCTCTTGTGCGATCCATAAAACAGGGGATTTCAAACTCTTCAAACACTTCCTCAATGAGGCTGCCATAGGCCGCAAGATCCGTACTGATCACGGCGATATCCCGGTAGGCATAGCCTTCCCGCAGCAGGAGGCGAATCCTCCTTCCCGCTTCCCGAACCTCTTCTTCCATGGTTCCCGCCTCCGCGATCCGGATGTTCTTAACCGCCGCTTCATAAGGATACAGGGGATATCGAAAAAGGTATTTCTCCAGATGAGCCAGCTCTCCCGCCTCAAATCTTGGCGCCAAATCCTTCAGTATGACAGAGGGATGCAGCGGAATGTTCTCCTCTGCCGCAAGCCGTTCCAGATGAGCCATGGTCTTACTGCTTAAAGCAAACATTCCCTGCATCTGTTTGCGGCGGTTTTTTTCGGCAGCTTCATCTATGGTAACCGTAATCAATACCTCTTGGGCCGACACCAAGAGCTGGCGAATGACACCATACTGTACCGGCGTAAAGCCTGTAAATCCGTCCAACACCACAACACTGTCCCGGATAACGGAGGACTTCTTCAATGCCCTGGCCAGAAGATCCAGGGTTTCCTCGGTGGCAATAAATTTTTCTCGGATATAGGACCGAAAGCTCTGATACAGCACGCGGATATCCTGCAGCTTATAATGCAGACTGCCCCGCCCGGCAGAAAAAGACAGCATAGCTTCCAGCTCTTCATCACCGATACCGTACTGCATAAACTCTGATATGACGGATTTGACCTCATGGATATAGCCGTTTTTTTTCAAATGGCTCCTAAGCACCGGAAGCGCTTCTTTTTTTTCCTCCGCCACCTTACGCAGCACAAGACTTTTTCCCGTATCGTCCAGTACCGGCATTCCCCCCATACCCGTCTCTTCAAAAATCCGATGCGCCAGACGACTGAAGGAAAGAACATCAATATTCAAAATACCGCCTCTGGGATGACGGTTCACCAGTTCCCTTTGTGTTTCCATGGTAAACTGATCCGGTACCAAAATCAGAAATGTCCGCATCTCCTCTGCCAGAGACTGTTTTATGATCCTGTCAAAAACAAATGTGCTTTTTCCGGAGCCGGAGCCGCCCAGTACAAGTTGTAAACCCATATCATTTCCTCATTGTGCGTTCTTTCTGTCCCTTATTGTCACCTATTGTACCTATTGTTACCTATCATATCAAAAAAGAGACATAAAAACTACTGCTTCATTCCATAAATCATGGTATACTCATCAAAAAGGAGAGCTGTCATGAAAGAAAAACTCTATACCATCCCTCTGCTGGATGCCCTTGCCGCCGATGAGGAATGCCCCTTCTGCCATCTGGAGCGCAGCCTGGAGCAGGAAGCCCTGGATTTCGTTCTGGGGAGTTCCTCTTCCTACATGGAAAGTGATGTGCGTAATACCACGGATGCGGCAGGCTTTTGCAGAAATCACTTTAAAAAAATGTTTGAGTACGGCAATGCCCTGGGAAATGCATGGATCTTAAAGACTCACTACATGAAAACCGTAAAAGAAATGACAGCTGTGGTGAATGCGGCAAAAACACAGGACAGCACTCCCTCCGGCGGTCTTTTCTCTGGGAAAAAAGCAGCCACGGAAAAAGACCATCCCGTGGCAGCCTGGTGCCGTCTGAGGGAAAACTCCTGCTATATCTGCGGGCGTGTGGAAACCGAAAGAGAACGCTATCTGGATACTTTTTTTATCCTCTGCTTACGCGACCCCGATTTTTGGAAAAAAGTACTGGAGTCAAAGGGCTTCTGCCTCTCTCACTTCGGAATGCTGTGTGAATATGCCTGTCTGCACTTGAAAGGGCGGCAAAAGGCAGCGCTTCTTCCCCCTTTATATGATCTGATGGAAGCCAATATGGCTCGATTGCAGGAAGATGTGAACTGGTTTATTGAAAAGTTTGATTATCGAAACAAGGATGCCGACTGGAAACAGTCCAGAGACGCACTTCAGAGAGGTATGCAGAAGCTGAAGGGCGGTTATCCCGCGGATCCCGCCTACAAATCCTCATAGGCAGATCCGCAGCTCCTGCTATTTGTGTTCCTTGACGTTTCCCACATAAATATCCGGCAGGGAGGAATGGGTCTTTTTCAAAAGCAGCTCTCCGTCTTCCGTAATGGCGGTTTCAAATTCTTCCAAAATCGTCAGCGCCTTATCCTTGTCCCAGCTGTTGATGCAGAAAATGCATTCCTGCTTCTTTTTGTCGGAAGAAAACAGCTTTGCAAAGAAGCCCCGCTTCTCCCAACGGATATAATAGGAAATTCCCCTCTTCAAAAACTCCCGCTCAATGCGCTCCTTTAATTCCCTCTCTCTGATCCTGATCAGCTCTATCTCGTTATGATAGTATTCTTTTCCATAGCTGTATATCATCTCCAGACCCCCTTCATAAAATCGAGATATTGGCACACCTGACTGTATATGTCCTCCGGCAGAATTTCCTCCTGCAGAAGCGCTTCCTGTTCAATTCCTCTGACCGTATAACGAACAAGCCCCTTGACCTTCCCGGTATCCACTCCCTCTCCAAAGGGATGCTCCCCCACGGAGTCGAAGCATTCTTCTATTTTTCTTCGGTAGTAATGCTTCTGTCTTACGGCCTCCGGCCAGGCTTCTTCGCAGAATTCGACAAATACCCTTTCCAAAAAGGCATTCATGTAAGGATATTTTTTTAAAATCTGCAGCTTGGCAAATTCAATCTGTTTGCAGATTTCCCAGTAATTCTCCTCTTCCTTCCTGACGGTACGGGAAATCTCCAGAGAAAGAAAACGTACGCTGTAATCGATCAAAAAAGTGTACATGCCTACCTTACTGATAAAATAATGAAACAGCAGACCCTTGCTGATGCCCGCTTCCCGTACGATCTCATCGGTGCTGGCATGGCGATACCCGTTTCTGGCAAACACCTTCAGTCCGCCGTTGATCATACGATCCTGCTTCTCCCTCTTCAAATCAAAAAATTTGTCGTTCATAGGCACTCCTTTGTTGACCTTCTTGGTCATTTTATCATACCACAATTGTGAAAAGGATACAATGATAACTCCGGCTTTATTTCCTTTCCTACAAACAACTTTTGTCTTCCTTCCGCACGAATACTCTTTTACATTATCATAACACAGTTCATCCCAGATAGATATTTACATTTTATGTAAAACGTATTAAAATGGGTACAGTACTACCATCCCTATGAAAGTGATTTTGAAAGGAGCTTTACATGGCTAAAAAAATAGGTAAATTTCTGCTGTTTGCAGCGGCAGCGGCTGCTATCGCCGCAGGCGTCTGGTATTGGCTGAATCGACATGACACGGCACAGGAAGATGACTTCCTGGACGATGAGGATGATTTTGATGACTTTGACGATACCCTGGACATTGATGAGCCTGAGACACAGCGCAGCTATGTTGATCTGACAGAAGAGCAGGACTGACAACAGCCCTTGCCGCTATAACCACCGATGATCTTCTATAACAATAGAAATAAAGGCAATTCCTGATCTGCGGCAGCGG
>JAFQLB010000077.1 GCA_017396675.1 Lachnospiraceae bacterium | reverse complement strand
GCCAGGTGGTGACGGATCTGGGAATCCGGATCGCCGCGGTCTACATGATCCTGGCATTTGCGGATTTTGCTTACCAGAAGTGGAAGTTTAATGAGGATATGAAGATGACCAAGCAGGAGGTCAAGGAGGAGTACAAGAACCAGGAAGGAGATCCTCAGATCAAGGGCAAGATCCGTCAGAAAATGCGGGAAGCCTCCATGCGGCGTATGATGCAGGCGCTGCCACAGGCGGATGTGGTCATCACCAACCCTACCCATTATGCAGTTGCCATCCAATATGATGCGGAAAAATATGCCGCTCCTGTGGTACTGGCCAAGGGGCAGGATTATCTGGCTCAGAAGATCAAGGATGTGGCCAGGGAGAATAAGATAGAGATCGTGGAAAACAAGCCTCTAGCAAGGATGCTGTACACCAATGTGGAGGTGGGAGAGCTTGTTCCGCCCGAATTATATCAGGCTGTAGCGGAAGTGCTGGCCTTCGTATATCACCTTCAGGGGAAGGTATAAAAACCACTGAGGAAAGGAGAGGAAGCGATGAAAAAAGCGGATATCGGTGTAGCATTATATATCACAGTAGCCTTTGTAATGCTGATCGTCACCATTCCCTCCTCTCTGCTGGACGTCTTTCTGGCATTCAATATTGCGGTAGCCTTTACGGTATTGTTCAGCTGTATGTTTGTGAAAGAGGTTCTGGATATGTCCTTTTTCCCTACCATACTGCTTTTTACCACCATCTTCAGGATTGCTTTGAACGTATCCTCTACGAAGCTGATTCTGACCACCGGAGATCCCGGCAACGTGGTGTCCACCTTCGGAGAATACGTGGGCGGCGGAGATTTGATTGTGGGCGCCATCGTCTTTATCATCCTGATTATGATCCAGTTTATGGTGATCAACAAAGGTTCCGAGCGTGTGGCTGAGGTTACCGCCAGATTTACTCTGGACGCCATGCCCGGTAAGCAGATGGCCATCGATGCGGATCTGAACACCGGAGCCATCACTGATGAAGAAGCCAAGCGGCGTCGTGACAAGATCCAGGATGAGTCCAATTTCTTCGGCTCCATGGACGGTGCTGTGAAGTATGTAAAAGGGGATGCCATTGCCGGCCTGATTATTACAGTGGTGAATATCGTAGGAGGAATCGCCATGGGCGTATTCCGTCAGGGAATGGACGTAGGGACTGCACTGGATCACTATACCATCCTGACCATCGGCGACGGTCTGGTGAGCCAGATTCCCTCCCTTCTGATTTCTCTTTCCACCGGTATTCTGGTGACCAAGGGAAGCAAGGATGCGGATTTCGGAACGGCTCTTGTGGGGCAGCTCTTCGGTATTCCCAAGGCACTCTATCTTGTGGGAGGACTGCTGGCGCTGTTGGGCATTGTCACCCCCTTAAATGACATTCTGTTTGTGGTGATGGGAATGGTTTTCGTTCTGGTGGCTCGTATGATGGCAAGTACTCTGGAGACAGCCAAGATCGAATCGGAGGTGGATATGGATGAGATGGCTGCGGATGAGATCCGGCAGCCGGAAAATGTCAACAGTCTGCTACAGGTGGATCCCATCGAACTGGAATTCGGATACGGCATCATTCCTTTGGCAGATGTGAATCAGGGCGGCGATCTGTTGGATCGTGTGGTCATGATCCGAAGGCAGGTGGCACTGGAGTTGGGAACCGTGGTGCCTATTATACGTTTGCGTGACAACATCCAGCTGAATCCCAATCAATATATCATCAAGATCAAGGGCATTCAGGTCAGTGAGGGAGAAATCCTGTTCGATCACTATATGGCCATGAATCCCGGCTTTGTGGAAGAAGAAATCGCGGGTATCCCTACCTTTGAACCCTCCTTCCATCTGCCTGCCATCTGGATTACGGAAGGGCAGCGGGAGCGGGCGGAGAGCCTGGGATATACGGTGGTGGATCCTCCCTCTATCATAGCCACTCATTTAACGGAAGTGATTCGTCAGCACATTGCAGAGCTGCTCAGTCGTCAGGATGTGCAGCATTTGATCAACAATCTGCGGGAGGGCAACCCTGCGCTGGTGGACGAGCTTGTGCCCAAGCTTCTGGGATTGGGAGAGATCCAGAAGGTGCTGCAGAACCTTTTGAAGGAAGGTATTTCCATCCGGGACCTGCTTACAATTTTTGAAACTCTGGCGGATTATGCGCCTACCAGCCGGGATACGGATATTCTGACGGAGTATGTAAGACAGAGTCTGAAACGTGCCATTTCCAACAAGTATTTTATGCAGGGTGAGACCACCAGTGTGGTAACTCTGGATCCCAAGGTGGAACAAAACATCATGCAGAGCGTGAAGCAGACGGAGCAGGGTGCGTATCTGACACTGGATCCGGATAAGAGCCGGGCCATTATTAAGTCTGTGGAGACAGAGACGCGAAAAATGGAGAATATGGGCAAGATCCCCATCGTTATTACCTCGCCCATTGTAAGAGTGTATTTTAAACGTCTCACGGAAGATTATTTTAAGGATCTGATTGTGGTTTCCTATAATGAGATCGATTCTGCCATAGAATTACAGTCGGTGGGTATGATCACCGCTTAAGGAAAGTCGGGAAAATTTGATCGGGCAACAACGGAGAAAGCCTTTTGAGGAAAGGATGCGAAACCTATGATTATCAAGAAATTCCAGGCGAAAACGGAAAAGGAAGCTGTGGAGGCCGCCAAGGCGGAGCTGGGCGGCGGCATTGTCATCATGAACGTAAAACAGGTGAAACGAAAAGGCCTGTTTCGTTTGTTTTTGCCAACTCTGACAGAAGTCACAGTGGCTCTTGAAGAGGAAAAAGAGCGACCCGCGGTGGCCCTGAAGGAGCCTTCCACTCCCATCGTTCCGGAGGCTGTCTGGAATCAGAAGCGGGAAACACCGACGCCGCCTGCAGAGGTACAAAGCAGTGAGGTAATAGAGGAGAAATTAAGCAGTCTGGAGTCCCTGCTGCAGCAGCAGCTGAAGAAGCAGGAGTCGGAAGAAAAGAAAGAAGAGGAGCCGGAGAAGGAGGAAGCACGAAGCGAAACAGAGACCTTTCTGAAGCTGCTCTACAACACCATGGTGGACAATGAGATACGGGAGGTCTATGCCAATCAGATCATCGACGAGCTGGAGCTGGCCGGTAATCCCAATATGCAGATGGATTTTGCCCTGTCCGCCATCTATCAGAAGATGATCCTCAAATTCGGTCAGGCGAGTATCATTCGGGAGAGCGAAAAGAAACCGAAGGTCATATTTTTTGTAGGTTCCACGGGGGTGGGAAAGACCACCACCATTGCCAAGATTGCTTCCAAATTCTGTGTGGAAGATAAGAAAAAGGTCGCTCTTCTGACCACCGATACGTATCGTATTGCAGCTGCGGAGCAGCTTCGTACCTACGCAAATATACTGGAAGTACCCTTCCGTGTGATCTATACGCCTCAGGAAGTGGCACAGGCAGTGGAGGAGTTCAGAAAGTACGATTATATTCTGGTGGATACGGCCGGTCATTCCCATAAAAATGCGGAGCAGAATGCGGCTGTTCGGGAGATTATCACAGCCGTGGAGGAACAGATAGAAAAAGAGGTGTATCTTGTTGTCAGCGCCACTACAAAATATCGGGATTTGATCAGTATTGCCAATGCTTACAGACAGATCACGGATTATAAGCTGATCTTTACAAAGCTGGATGAAACCAGCGTATGGGGGAATCTCTTGAATCTTCGTCTTTACACGGGAGCACCCCTTGCGTATGTCACTTACGGTCAGAATGTACCGGATGATATCGAGGTTTTCAATCCCCAGACGACGGTGAAGAAAATTTTAAGCGGCAGCTGGGATTAGAGAGGAAGCAGCATGGATCAGGCGGAACAACTGAGAGCGATTATCAAAGCCAGCCAGATAAAGCCAAAGCCCGTCGCCAGGGTGATTACCGTCACCAGTGGCAAGGGTGGCGTGGGGAAGTCCAATACGGCCATCAATCTGGCCATACAATTTAAGAAAATGGGGCAGAGGGTCATTATCCTGGATGCCGATTTCGGTCTGGCCAACATAGAGATCATGTTCGGAACGGTACCAAAGCACAGTCTCTATGATCTGATTTACCAGAGGAAGAGCATTTCCGATATCATCACCTGGGGCACCGGCGAGGTGGGCTTTATTTCCGGAGGCTCCGGGATTGTGGGAATGTCTACGTTGAGCCAGGATTATCTGTCCTATATCATTCAGAATCTGACCCAATTGGACAGCATGGCGGATGTGATCCTGATTGATACGGGGGCGGGTATTTCTCCGGCAGTCATGGAGTTTCTTGTGGCGGGAGGAGAGGTGATTCTGGTGACCACACCGGAACCCACCTCCATTACGGATTCCTATTCCCTGTTAAAGACACTGCAGGGGCATCCCAGATATCCGGGAGAAGAATTAAAGGTCCAGGTGCTTGCCAATCGGGTGAGTCGGATAGAAGAAGGACAGGTTCTCTTTAATAAGCTGAATGCAGTGGTGGGTCGGTATCTGAAGTTACCTATTTCCTATCTGGGAGCGATTCCTCAGGATAAGCAGTTAGAGGTGGCTGTGATGCAGCAGCTGCCCGTTTCCCTGAACGCCCCCGGTGCCAAGTCCGCAAGAGCCTATGAAAGAATCGCTGCCAGACTGATGGACAAGGAGGAAGTCAGCAGCATTTCCAAGAGAGGTATGGCAGGTTTCTTTTCTCACATCATTGCAGGAAAAAAATAAGTTTTGGATGGAGAAGCTATGTTAGATAAAGGGAATTTACTGGGAGTCAAAATCGAAATACATCCTCTCATCGAAGGTAACGGAGAGGGACCCGGACCAAAGCAGCGGGTTTATTTTTCCAAGGTGAACGATATCCCGGATGCCAGGCATATTGAGATTCTCCTCCCTCAGGTTGCGGCCAAACTGGTTCTGCTGCCCAAAGGCAGCGAACACGATATCATATTTTACGGCAACAACCGTATGTATCAGTGTCGTGCCAGAGTGGTGGATCATTTCAAAAGGGAGAATCTGTACCTGACAAAGCTGTATGCTTTAAGTACCCTGAAAGGATACCAGAGAAGGGAGTATTACCGACTGGAAATGACCATGCCGGTAAGCCACCGCCTTCCCACGGAAAAAGAGCAGGAGACCATGGTGCTCAGAAAGGATCTGCCGGGCCATGCGGGAACCTGTCTGGATGTCAGCGGAGGCGGACTGCGGTTTACCACAAGAGAGGTGTATGAACCGGAAGAGTTGATCATCTGCAGCTTCTCCCTGATGATCCGGGGAAAGGAAAAAGAGTTTTCTCTGTGGAGCAAGGTCAAAAGCTGTCATCCGATAGAAGAAAAAAGTGCAGTCAATGCGGTTCGGGTAAAGTTTGAATTTATCAACAATTCCATCCGGGAAGAGATCATACAATACATTTTTGAAGAAGAGCGTAAGAAACGAAACGTTGAACATAAATAAATGCTGAAGACAGCGGATTGAGAGGGAATGAAAGAAATATGAAAAAAATTCTTGTAGTTGACGACTCTGCACTCATGAGAAGTGTATTGTGTGATATAATTAATCAAGATCCGGAGCTTCAGGTGGCCGATAAGGCAAACAATGGTCTGGAAGCCTTGGAATTACTGAAAAAGAATACCTATGACGCGGTGGTTCTGGATGTCAATATGCCCAGGATGAACGGGCTGGAGCTTTTAAAAGAGCTGCGGAAGATGCGGATGCCGGTGCGGATCATGATGGCCAGTACGGACACCCGTGAAGGCGCTCAGACCACACTGGATGCACTGGAGCTGGGGGCTTTGGACTTCGTACATAAGCCGGAACGGGCTTTCGACTGCAAGGGAGCGGAGTTTGTTAAGAACTTCCGCCGTACACTGCATGCGGTAGCCAATTCCAATCTGCCCGTGTTTACGAAGGTGTTCAGCCGTGAGGAGGCACAGAGTGCACGTAAGATGGTGCAGCTGGTAAAGAAAAACGCCTCCAGGATCGGCGGCAGCAAGATTGTGGCCATTGCCAGTTCTACGGGAGGTCCCAAGGCATTGCAGTCGGTAATTCCCAAGCTTCCGGCGGATTTGGATGCGCCTGTGGTTCTGGTGCAGCATATGCCGAAGGGATTTACCAAATCCATGGCAGAGCGGTTGGATACTCTCAGCGACGTGACGGTCAGAGAAGCCGAAGAGGGTGAAGAATTAAAGAAGGGGTGGGTGTATATTTCCAAGGGCGGAGCGCATATGAACGTGGTGAACAAAGCCGGTAAATATGTGATCCACTACACCGATGAGCCTGCCAGAGAAGGTGTAAAGCCCTGTGCGAATTATATGTATGAGTCTCTTCTGAAATGCCGGTACGATCATGTGATCTGTGTTGTTATGACCGGTATGGGTTCTGACGGAACAGAGGGGATTACCAATCTTAAAACAGCCAGAAAAGTGCATGTGATTTCTCAGGATGAAGCCAGCTGTGTGGTATACGGTATGCCGAGAAGTGTGAAGAAGGCGGGCCTTTCGGATCAGGTGGTTTCTCTGGAACAGATTGCACAGGAAATTATTTTACACGTGGGGGTAAATTAAAATGGATGTAGGTCAGTATATTGAGATTTTTATCAATGAAACCAAAGAACATTTGCAAAGCTTGAATACGCAGATTCTTGAGCTGGAGCAGGATCCGGAGAATATGGATACCATCAATGAGATTTTCCGGGCGGCGCACACCTTAAAGGGCATGGCAGGCACCATGGGGTACAAGAAGATGCAGACCCTTACCCATGATACGGAAAATGTTTTTTCCGAGGTACGAAACGGCCACATCAAGGTGACGGCTTCCATGATCGATGTACTCTTTCAATGCCTGGATGCGCTGGAGGAATATTTGGCAAACATTCAAAACTCCGGAGATGAAGGAGAGAATGATAACGAGCACTTGATTCGTGCTCTGAATGATATTCTGGAGAATAAGAGTGAAGACGCCGGAGAAGCTTCCCAAACACCTGCCGATGCGGCCGGAGAAGAGGCTTCGGTGGGCGAAAAGAAATGGGGAGAGATTCCGCTGGCGGAAAGTGAACTTCACGTGATGCGGGAAGCGGTAAAGCAGGGCAAAAACCTGGTGGGAATTACGGTACATGTACAGGAATCATGTATCTTAAAGGCGGCTCGTGCCTTCCTTGTCTTCAAATCCCTGGAAGAGCTTGGAGAGATCATAGTATCCAATCCTCCCGTACAGGACATCGAAGATGAAAAATTTGAGTTTGATTTCAGTTTGATTCTGGTTACCGAAGCAGAGGCGGAGGAGGCTGTTAAGGCGGCTGCCGGTGTTTCAGAGATCGAGAGTGTGCAGGGTGAGATTATTTCTCTTCCGGAAGCCGGAGATAGAACAGAGGAAGCCACGGAGGATCTTGCGGAAGGCTGCGGCGAAGAGCAGAAACAGGCAGAGGAAGAGCCTGCCGTACAGGAGGTTCGGACAGAAAAAGAAGCAGCGCCCGCTATGCCTGCGGCACCGGCGGCTCCCGCAGCAAAGGAGAACAAGCCGGCAGAAACCAAGAAGGGCAAACCCGTGGTGAACAGAACCGTCAGAGTGGACATTGAGAAGCTGGATGTGCTGATGAACCTGGTCAGTGAGCTGATCATCGCAAAGAACTCTCTGGTATCCGCTACCAATGCGGAGGAGGCCTCCATTACGGCCGTCAATGAACAGATTGAATATCTGGAAAGTGTTACCACCAATCTGCACGAATCGGTGATGAAGGTACGAATGGTGCCCATCGAGAGTGTTGTCAATAAATTCCCTCGTATGATTCGGGATCTGCAGAAGCAGCTGGGCAAGAAGATGGAATTGTACATGTCCGGTGAAGAAACAGAGCTGGATCGTACCGTGGTGGATGAGATCGGCGACCCGCTGATGCACCTGCTGCGGAATTCCGCAGATCACGGACTGGAATCTGCGGAAGTCAGAAGAGAAAGAGGAAAGTCGGAGGTTGGATCCATTTTCCTGAATGCCTTCCAGGAAGGTAATAACGTAGTTATAGAGGTAAGTGATGACGGTAACGGTATCGATGTGGATGCCGTCAGAGCAAAGGCCATTGACAGAGGCACCATTACGGAAGAACAGGCTTCCATGATGAGCGAGAAGGAAATCATCGATCTGCTGTTCCTTCCCAGCTTCTCCACTGCAAAGGTGGTTTCCGACGTATCCGGACGAGGCGTGGGACTGGATGTGGTAAGAAGCAAGATCCAATCCTTAAGCGGTGAGGTGGAAGTAAAGAGCAGACTGGGAGAGGGCAGCACCTGGACCATTCGTCTTCCGTTGACGCTGGCTATCATTCAGGCACTGATGGTAGAAGTGGGGGGTGAAAAGTATGCCATTTCCCTGGGAGCCATTCAGACCATAGAAGATATTTCTCCCGATGATATCAAGCTGGTAGAGTCAAAAGAGGTGATTCATCTGCGCGGAAGCGTCATCCCTCTGGTACGTTTGAACGAGGTACTGGATATTGCTTCCACGAGAGCACCGGAGGACAATCTGGTGGCGGTTATCGTGAAGAAGGGTGATAAGCTGGCCGGTCTGATCATCGATAATCTGATGGGTCAGCAGGAAATTGTTATTAAGTCCCTGGGCAAATACGTCAACAAGAACAAAGAGATCAGCGGTGCTACCATTCTTGGTGATGGCGAAGTGGCACTGATCCTTGACACCAATGCGTTGTTATAGAAAGAGGGAGGAAAAGCAAAATGGATGGATTAAAGGTATATGCCGATTCTACTCAGTTTATTGTAATTGCCATGGGTGATGAATATTTCGGTATTGATATCAATTTGATAGATAATATTGTGAAGATGCAGCATATCACGAGAGTTCCTAACGTGGCCCCTTACATCAAGGGAGTGATCAATCTCCGGGGTGAGGTACTGCCGGTAATGAGCCTTCGTTTGAAGATGGGACTGGAGGAAGATGTATTTTCAAAATCTACCAGAATCATCATTATCCGCCTGGAGCATCAGGGGATGGTAGGATTTATCGTGGATGAGGTCAAAGAAGTACTAACGCTGGAGAATGCGGCTATTGAGAAAGTGGGCTATGACAGCAAAGAGGTAAGGGAAGGATTCGTATACGCAGTAGGCAATTACGGTGAGTCTCTTGTTTCTCTGCTGGATATGAATACAGTGGCATTGGAAAAAGAGTAGATTGCGGGGTTAGAGATGAGCGAATTTACAGTGGAGAAATCCGAACAGTATTTTGACGTACTCAGAGAGATCGGCAATATTGGTGCCGGAAACGCGACCACGGCCCTTGCTTCTTTGATGCAGAGTAAAGTGGATATGAGAGTTCCCCAGGTAAAGCTTCTGGAATTTTCGGAGGTAGGGAAGTTGCTGGGAGGAGAAGAGCAGGTGATGGCCGGGGTTTATCTGGCCATTACAGGGGATATCATGGGCAGTATTATGTTCCTTGTAAAAGAGGAAGTTGCCATGTATCTGGTGAATAAGATGATGATGGGTATGGGAAGTGACTTAAGGGGAGAGATGGAAAGCTCTGCGCTGAAGGAAATATCCAACATTATCACCGGGGCTTATCTGAACGCATTAAGCACCATGACCAACCTGACGATTCTTCCTTCCATACCTGATTTGACCATCGATATGGCAGGTGCCATTTTAAGTGTGCCGGCCATAGAATTTGGCCAGTTGGGAGATAAGATGCTGTTGATCCAGACAGAGATATCGGATGATATTGATATAGACGGCTTCTTTATCATGGTGCCGGATATGGATTCTTATGAGAAGATACTCAGCTCATTGGGAATTCCCGTCTAAGGGATGTAGCCGGATGGTGCACAACCTCATTGTCAGACAATTATGCAGGCTAGCAGCAAGGAGCGTTTATGGATATTAAAGTAGGAATGGCGGATCTGAATGTTTGCAGCGGTTCGGATTCTATCACTACACTGGGTTTGGGTTCCTGTGTGGGTGTTATCATATGGGATCCCACAACCAAAATCTGCGGCATGGCGCATGTAATGCTTCCCGACAGTACGGCGATCAGAAACAATACAAATATTGCCAAGTTTGCAGACAGCGGGATTGACGAATTGTACAGACGCGTGCTGGCTAAGGGGGCCAACAGAGGAAAGCTGGTGGCCAAGATTGCCGGAGGTGCTCAGATGTTCTCCGTACAAAGTCAATCTGCGCTGATTCGGGTGGGAGAGCGCAATGTAGAGGCCAGTAAAAAGAAGCTAAGAGAGCTGAAGATTCCCTTGAAGGCGGAGGATACGGGTAATTCTTACGGTCGTACCGTGACCTTCTATCCTGCCACAGGGGAATATCATATCAAAACAGTCGGAAAGCCGACAAAAATCATATGAGGGACCGGCAGATGAAAAAGGGCAAGCTGAAACTGCTTCCGCCAATCGTAATGCTGTTGGCAGGAAGTATTACCGCAATATTAACGTATTATTTTAAATATGAGATAAAGGCAGCATTGATCATATTGCTGTCTGTTTTGCTTGTTTTTTATTTTATCGGAAGCATCTTTGCCGGAATCGTCTTTTCTTTTAATAAGGCGATATGGGAAGAAGAACAGAAAAAAAAGGAAGAGGAAGGTCTCGTTGTGGAAATCGAGGCGGATGGCATGGATGCTTTGGAGAAAGAACAGGGCGATGGCGGCCGTGAAGAAGGTACCCGGGAGGGAGCCTGACCGTCGAATAGAAGGAAAAGCAGCGCTTTGGCAAATGTGAAACAGCAGGTGATGCAATGGATGAAGCGGGTAGAAAAAAACTGTGGGAAGAATATGAAAAAACTCATCATTGTCCAACCGTCAGAGAAAAAATCATACTGGAATATGCCGGTTTGGTGAAGCTGGTTGCCGGACGCTTAAGCATGTATCTGGGGTATAATGTAGAGTACGAGGATTTGGTCAGTTATGGGATTTTCGGTCTCATTGATGCCATCGATAAATTCGATTACAGCAAGACCGTAAAGTTTGAAACCTATGCCTCCCTAAGGATCCGGGGAGCCATATTGGATCAGATTCGCAAGATGGACTGGATCCCGCGCACCATACGGCAGCGTCAGAAACAGATAGAAACCGTGATGCGTCAGGTGGAAAGCAGAGAAGGAAGAGCGGCTACGGATGAGGAAATTGCCGAAGGCTTAGGTATTTCGGGAGAAGAATATCTGGATTGGCAATCGAAGATGAAGATCACCAACGTGGTTTCTTTGAACGAATATCTGGAACAGGGGAGTGAGGTGCCCAATGCCCCTACAGCCAGCCAGCATTTTATTATGCCGGAAGAATCGGTAGAGCAGGAGGAACTGAAAAAGATGCTGGCTCAGTCGCTGCTGCTTTTGACGGAAAAGGAACGCAGGGTGATAGAGCTGTATTATTACGAGGAATTAACATTAAAGGAGATCAGCAGTATTTTGGAGGTGACGGAGTCGAGGATCTCTCAGCTTCATACGAGAGCACTTCAGAAAATGAAGACAAAACTGGGGAAGTACATGGGCATTATGGATCAAATTTAGAGACAGGGGGTAATGTATTGTGGGTTATTTTCAGGTAATTAATCGAGCGGATACGACCAGCCTGAAGCTGGTCGGAGAGAGTGGAGCAGATATAGACATCAATGAGATCATGAATTATCTGGACAGGCATTCCATTCCGTATGATACGGTACAGATCAAACGGGGGTTGGATGAACTGGCGGGGGAGGGAGAGGTGACGCTCTGCTTTCAGAAGTCCTTCCCCATCAGGGAGGAACTCAGAATCACCGTGTCTTCCGATAAGATGCTGGCCACGGGGAGATTCTATCCCCCCTCCAATAACGGATCTCCTATGGAGAGAATCGATATTCTGAGGGATATTGAGCACCAGGGATTGAAATTCGGTATTCGGGAAGACAATATTAAAGCCTTTGCGAAAAACAGGGAATACTGTAAGGACATTGTTCTGGCAGAGGGGAAGCCGCCCAGACACGGTCAGGATGCCAGTATTACGTATTTCTTTAATACGGATCTGAGAGCAAAGCCGACGCTTCTGGAAGACGGCAGTGTGGATTTTTTCAATCTGAATATCATCAATCATTGCAGAGCGGGTGACTGTCTGGCCAGACTGAATCCGGAGGATGTGGGAGAGGAAGGTCAGGATATTTACGGTACCATCACCCGCCCCAGAAGTGTTAAGCGGGAAGTCCTGAAGTTTGGCCGCAATGCGGAGCTGTCGGAGGACAGGCTCAAGGTCTTCTCCAAGGTGGACGGACACGTGGCACTGGTGGACGGTAAGATTTTTGTCAGTGATGTTATGGTAGTGGAAAATGTGGACAGCTCTACCGGCAATATCCGCTATGACGGCAATGTACAGGTGAACGGTAATGTCTGCACCAACTACCGGATTCATGCCAAGGGCAACGTAGAGGTGCGCGGTGTGGTAGAGGGAGCCGAGATCATTGCAGACGGAAACATTACCATTGCCAGAGGTGTGAACGGAATGAGCCGAGGGGTTCTGCAGTCCGGCGGCAATGTGATCGCCAAATTCATAGAAAATGCCACCGTGGAAAGCCGGGGATATGTGGAGGCGGGCTCTATCCTGCACAGCAGGATTATGGCGGGAACCGAGATCCGCGTAGGAGGCAAGAAGGGCTTTATTGCCGGCGGCTATGTGTGTGCCACGAATCTGGTGGATGTGAAAACGCTGGGAGCGGAGCTGGGCGCCAACACGGTTGTGGAAATCGGAATCAATCCCGACACGAAGATGCGCTATCATAAGCTGCAGGAACAGATCCGGGAGGATCAGATAGTGGTGGATAAGGGAAAGCCCATTCTGGATACTGCCATGGAGCGGATCAAAAAAGGCGAAAAGCTGCCTTTGGAGCAGGTGAAGCATATACAGGATCTTTCCAGCACGCTTACCCGCAAGCAGAAGGATATTGAACAGGCCACAAAGGAAATGAAGGATCTGGAGGAGCTTCTGGCTGTCAGCAACACCGCACAGGTTCTGGTTCGTGAGAAGGTGTATCCGGGCACGAAGATCATCATATCCGATGTTTCCAAAATCGTGAAGAATGAAGCCCAATACTGCAGATTTATCAAATCCCAGGGAGATGTGGTCATGAGCGGTATGTAACCAGGTAACCAAAAGAAACCGCAAAGAACGGAGGGTTGTATGGCGATCGGGCAGGTAGAACTGAACACGGCAATGTCACGGATTCAGGATTTTTCCATTCAGAAGCAGAATGAGGACAATAAGGGAGTCATTGATCAGGGAAATTTCCAGAATCAGTTTAAGAAGGAGATTACGAACAATCTGCGTCAGGTGAATCGCGGCGATCAGGCGGAGAGCAGAAATGAGAAGCACGATGCCAGAGAAAAAGGTAAGAATCAGTATGCCGGAGATGGTGGCAGACACCGTCGAAAGGGCGAAGGTGTCACCCCTGACGGGGTTGTGGTTTCTTCCTCGCAGAGAGGGTTCGATATCAAGATTTAGTCGAAGGAGCAAAGCGTCCGTACAGTGCGGATGTTTGGAAGCGCGGTTTAGTATGCAGATAACAGAGATACTTTTGATCGTATTGGGACTTGTCATTTTTATTGCAAGCTTCCTGATACCGGAAAAATATGATAAAAAATCCTCAGTAGATACAAAAGAGGAGGAAAAAAGACTCAGACAGTATCTGGAGGAGGAAGTAAAGCGGCTGGAGTTTACTTTTGAGGAAAAGGTGGAAGAAACGGTATCCGCTGTTACCGACAAAGCGGAGCGTCAGATGGAACGTGTTTCCAACGAGAAGATGATGGCCATCAATGAGTATTCCGATTCTGTGCTGGATATGATACACAGAAATCATGAAGAGGCTGTATTTCTATACGATATGCTGAACAATAAGCATACGCAGCTGAAAAAGACAACATCGGAGCTGAATTCTTCGCTGGAGACGGCCATGCGCCATACGGAACAGATTCAGACGCCTCCCGCTGCCCCGCCCCCTGCCCCGCTTCCTTCACGGGAGACGAAAAAAACAGCAGAGCAGGCATTTGCACAGATACCCGATCTGCAGAAGGAAGAACCGGCGGCGCAGGCAGAGGAAGACTTTTCGCCGTTGGCGGTGGAGGGGATGAAGGTAGATTTTCTGTTGCCGGATGATGAGGATCTTCCGGCCAGAAAAAAACCGAAGCCCAAAAAAGCCGTACCCAAGAAGAATGCAGGCAGTCAGGCAGCCGAAGAGGATCTGCGT
Source organism: Lachnospiraceae bacterium (assembly GCA_017396675.1). Lineage (GTDB taxonomy): Bacteria > Bacillota > Clostridia > Lachnospirales > Lachnospiraceae > SFDP01. The sequence continues at coordinate 2,257 of JAFQLB010000077.1, read as the reverse complement.
CAGATGTCTCGGCAGACAGACACCGTATCCGGCGGTCCTGCGAATCACAATGACAGAATTCTGCAAATGTATAAGGACGGCAAAACCGTGCTTGGAATTGCAAAGGAGCTTGGTCTCGGGATAGGAGAGGTGAAGCTGGTCATTGATTTATTTGAAGGAGCCTGAATGGTATGAAGCTGAAGTATTATATGAGAGGGCTGGGAATCGGAATTCTGGTGACCTCTGTCATTGCAGGAGTGCTGGGTGGACCGGAAGAGTTGACCGATGCTCAGATCAAAGCCAGGGCTGCGGGTCTTGGAATGGTGGAGAAGGCCAGTCCTTCCGAATTGGCTGATGAGGGTCTGGCAGAGAAGGAGACCTCCGAAAAGGAAGAACCGGCTCCCCGGGAAACCGTAGCCGCAGAAGACGAGCCAAAAGATCCGAAGGAACCTCCGGCTCCGGCAGAAGAAATAAAAGAAACAGCAGAAACAGAAGAAACGAAAGAATCGGAAGAAACGGAAACCGGCGGAGAAGAAACAGAAGAAGCGGAGGAAACCGCAGCCGACGAAGAAGAGACGGAAGTTACCACAGTCTCCTCTACCGGGGAAGAAGAGCCAACAGAAACCGGCAGTGTGCAGGTGGAGGGTATGGAAAACTATGTGATCATCCATGTGGAACGGGGAAACGGTTCTGACATTGTGGCTCACAAGATGTATGAAGCCGGTCTGATACCGTCAGCCAAAGAGTACGACAGATATCTGGTGGAAAACGGCTATGACAGGAGACTGGAAATAGGGAATCATGAGATACCTGCCGGATCCACATGGGAAGAAATGGCACAGATTCTTTGTGCTCCGTAAGAGAACCAGGAGTGATATGTCCTGAGACTGTCATTTTCTAATATATAAAAGCATACTGCAAAAACACATGAAACCCCTTGCATAAGGGGGTTTCTTATGGTAGAATTTAAACGTTGCGACCGGAGGCGGTTATTTCAGGTGGGAAGCCGCTTTTGGATAAAAATGAACACGTATGCGGATTGTCTGCCGGTGCTTGTGGATTATGAGTGGCAGGAAGGCGGTAAAAGAAGGATAACGCACTTTTACGGCATATGAAGTATACGGAAGGAAAACCAAAACGGAGGGAAAATATGAGCGTTATTTCAATGAAACAGTTACTGGAAGCAGGTGTTCATTTCGGACACCATACGAGAAGATGGAACCCCAAAATGGCACCCTATATCTTTACGGAGAGAAACGGGATCCACATCATTGACCTGCAGAAGACAGTGGGTAAGGTGGACGAGGCCTACAAGGTCGTTTCCGACATTGCCAATGAAGGTGGAACCATCCTGTTTGTAGGAACGAAGAAGCAGGCGCAGGACGCTGTGAAGACAGAGGCTGAGCGCTGTGGTATGTATTATGTAAATGAAAGATGGCTGGGCGGCATGCTGACCAACTTTAAGACCATCCGATCCAGAATTGACAGACTGAAAGCCATCGAAACCATGTCGGAAGACGGTACCTTTGAAGTTCTTCCCAAGAAGGAAGTCATTCAGTTAAAGAAGGAATGGGAGAAGCTGGAGAGAAACCTTGGTGGTATCAAGGAGATGACAAGGGTTCCGGATGCGATTTTTGTGGTTGATCCCAAGAAGGAAAAAATCTGCGTTCAGGAAGCGCATACGCTGGGTGTTACCCTGATCGGTATCGGCGATACCAACTGTGATCCCGAAGAGCTGGATTACATCATTCCCGGAAATGATGATGCCATCAGAGCCGTGAAGCTGATCGTATCCAAGATGGCAGATGCCGTAATCGAAGCCAACCAGGGTGAAGCTGTTTATATGGAAGAAGCACAGGCAGAGGTGGGCGCAGAGCCTGCTGATATCGAAGAGATCGCAGCGCAGGAAGCTGCCGGGGAAACAGAATAAGCAGTTGGAAAAGTAGGATTGTCTTAGGACAGATTGGAGGATATCATGGCGATTACAGCAGCAATGGTAAAAGAATTAAGAGAAATGACAGGTGCCGGTATGATGGACTGTAAGAAGGCATTGACCGAGACCGATGGTAATATGGAGGAAGCCATTGAATTTTTGAGAAAGAACGGTCAGGCTAAGGCAGAGAAAAAGGCCGGCAGGATTGCTGCCGAAGGTCTTTGCCGCGTGATTGTGGAAGGCAACAAGGCAGCTGTTGTGGAAGTAAACTCGGAGACGGACTTCGTTGCTAAGAATGAGGAGTTCCAGAAATTCGTAGAGGCTGTGGCGGTTCAGGCGATCAAT
>JAFQLB010000076.1 GCA_017396675.1 Lachnospiraceae bacterium | reverse complement strand
GAACCAGTCCCAGCTTGATCAGTGCCTGGAATCCGTTGCAGATACCCAGACAGAGACCGTCTCTTTCCTGCAGCAGCTTCATCACTGCCTCCCTGATCCTTTCCTGCTGAAAGGCGGTGTCAAAGAATTTGGCACTGCCGTCAGGCTCGTCGCCTGCGGAAAAACCGCCTGGGAACATAATGATCTGCGCCTTGATGATCTCTTTCTCAAAGGCATCTACGGACTGTCTGATATCCTCCGCAGACAGATTCCTAAAGATTCTTGTCTCCACATCAGCTCCCGCCCGAAGGAATGCCGCGGCACTGTCGTACTCACAGTTGGTTCCCGGAAATACGGGAATAAACACTCTGGGCCTTGCCGTCTTATGCTTGCAAATATATAGATTGTCTGCCCGATAAAGAGGTATCTCCGGGGAGGCAGCTGCAGATCCATGAGTTTCCTTTCCTTTGGTGGGAAAGACCTTTTCCAAAGTGCTCTTCCAGCTCTCCACTGCCTCCCCGAGAGAAATAACAGCATCCCCGCAGGTGAACTCCGCTTCCTTCGTAACACTTCCGATGACCTCGTATTCACAGTCAATCCGATCCGGTTTGCTGCTGTCGATCTCCGCAATAATATCACCCAGACCGCTGCGGAACAAAGATTTCACTTCCACATTGTCCGCCACAGCCACACCCAGTCCGTTCCCGAAGGCCATTTTGCTGATGGCCGCCGCTGCTCCCTTACTGTCCACGGCATAGGCCGAAACGATCACCTTATCCCTGATCAGTCGATGGATCTCTTCATACATCTCCATCACCCTTGCATAGACGGGCACCCCGAATTCATCCTTTTCTATCACAAAGCGCACCAGCTGATTGCCGGGCGCTTTCAGCTCCGGTGTAATAACATGATCGCTGTGAGCCACGTTCACGGCAAAGGATACCAGTGTGGGCGGCACGTCAATGGTATCAAAGGTACCGGACATACTGTCCTTTCCTCCGATGGCGGGCAATCCGTATCCGATCTGTGCATCATAAGCCCCCAGCAATGCCGCAAAGGGTTGACTCCACCTGGCGGGATCTTCCGTCATTCGTCGGAAATATTCCTGGAAAGAGAAACGGATGGTTTTGTAATCGCCTCCGGAGGCCACAATTTTGGCCACGGACTCCGTCACTGCATAGATAGCTCCGTGATACGGACTCCACTGGGACAGGTAAGGATCAAAGCCATAGCTCATCAATGTAACCGCATTTGTCCTGCCCGACAATGTCGGCAACTTGGCTATCATGGTCTGTGTTTCTGTCAGCTGATACTTTCCCCCGTAGGGCATCAGCACACTGCCTGCACCGATGGAAGAATCAAACATCTCCACCAGTCCCTTCTGAGAACAGACATTCAGATCCTTCAGCAAGGCAAGCCACGCCCCCCGGATATCCTCTCCTTCCAGGGCTTCTGCCACTGCAGGAACACAAATATCTTCCAGGCAGCAATCCTTCTCCTCCGGGATCTCCACCCTGACATCCGTCTCCTGGTGGGCACCGTTGGTATCCAGAAAGGCTCTGGAAATATTAACGATGGTACGGCCTCTCCACTGCAGCACCAATCGGGGCTCCCGTGTCACCACAGCCACCTTGGCGGCCTCCAGATTTTCTTCCTTCGCATAGGCAAGAAAGGCCTCTGTATGGGCCGGATCCAGTACCACTGCCATTCTCTCCTGAGATTCGGAAATGGCAAGCTCCGTACCGTCCAGACCCTCATATTTCTTCGGTACTTTATCAAGATCCACGATCAGACCGTCAGCCAGCTCACCAATGGCAACGGAAACACCGCCCGCACCGAAGTCGTTGCATTTCTTGATCAGACGGCTCACCTCGGGACGGCGGAACAATCTCTGTATTTTGCGCTCCGTAGGTGCATTTCCCTTCTGTACCTCCGCACCGCAGGTTTCGATACTCATCTGTGTATGTACCTTGGAAGATCCGGTGGCTCCTCCGCAGCCGTCCCGACCGGTACGACCGCCCAGCAGAACGATCACATCTCCCGGTGCGGAGGACAGTCTGACCACATTCTTACGGGGTGCGGCTCCCATAACGGCACCAATCTCCATACGCTTGGCCACATAGCCGGGATGATATATTTCTTTTACATAGCCGGTGGCAAGCCCCACCTGGTTGCCGTAGGAGGAATATCCCGCGGCGGCTCCCCGCACCAGTTTTTTCTGGGAAAGCTTTCCCTTCAAGGTCTCTGAAACCGGCCTTGTGGGATCCGCCGCTCCCGTTACCCGCATCGCCTGATAAACGTATCCCCGACCGGAAAGAGGATCCCTTATGGCACCTCCCAGGCAGGTGGCGGCACCGCCGAAGGGCTCGATCTCCGTAGGGTGATTATGGGTCTCGTTTTTGAAAAATACCAGCCACTCCTCCGTCACCGGTCCCTCATCATATTCCATTTCCACAGGCACAATGACGGAGCAGGCGTTGATCTCCTCCGACACCTCCATATCCTGCAGCTTTCCTTCCCGACGCAGCTTTCGCATGGCCATCAGCGCAATATCCATGAGGCAGACGTACTTGTCTTCCCTTCCTTCAAAGATCTCCTCCCTGGTATCCAGGTAACTCTGATACGTGGTTTCGATAGGGGTTCTGTAATACCCTTCCTCAAATTCCACACTTTTCAACTCCGTGGAAAATGTGGTATGGCGGCAATGGTCCGACCAATAGGTATCCAGTACGCGGATCTCCGTCATGGAAGGATCTCTGTTCTCCTCCCCTGCAAAATAACTGCGGATGTGTTCAAAATCCCGAAACGTCATGGCAAGTCCCAGAGAATCATACAGCTCCTTTAGTTCCTCCTCGTCCATATCCTTAAAGCCGTCCAAGATTCTGATATCTTCAGGTTCGGGAGAAATGGTCACTAAAGTATCCGGCTTCTCCATTCCCGTTTCTCTGGAGTCTACCGGATTGATGCAGTAACTCTTTATTCGTTCGAATTCTTCATCGCTGACGTCGCCTTCTATCACGTAGGTAACCGCCGTCCTGATAATGGGATTTTCATCCTCCTTCAAAAACTGTACACACTGAACCGCAGAATCGGCTCTCTGATCAAACTGCCCGGGCAGATATTCCACACTGAACACTCTGCAGTGTCCGGGAAGCTCCGGTGTCTCCCTGTATAACAGATCTACCGGCGGCTCCGAAAATACCCGGTTGCAGGCGGTTTCAAAAACATCTTCGCTAATCCCCTCTATGTCGTAACGTATCAGAACCCTGACACCGGTAACGCTTCTGATGCCTAAGTATCCCGCGATTTCCTCCTCCAATTCTCTGGCTTTGACTGCAAAGGATCTTTTTTTCTCCACATAAATCCTTTTTACATTTCCCATGTTTGTCCTCCCTGTAGGTGATTCATTCTTCCAAAACGCCAAAATACTTCTCTCCGGCAGATACGCTTAAGCATCCTCCAACACGATTCCTTCCAGCAGGTACAAAAGCTCCTTGTCCAGACGTGCCTCCGTCAGTCCGAAGGTCCTTGCACAGATCTTCATTCCTTCCAGCGCATACATCATACTGGTGGCAGTGGATCTGCAGTCCTCGCAGTAAAACTCTCCCCGCGCCACACCCTCTTCCAGTATTTTCCTAAGCACCTTCAAGGCCGTATCGAACTGCTGCTTGAGCATATTCTCTTCCCGCTGTCCGGCTCCTCTCCCCGTGGGATGGGCGAAATAGTATTCGTAGGCCGCTACCGTCAGGCTGTTCTTCTTCCTGAGGATCTCCTTCTTCTGTTCCTTCAGAAACAGCAGCAGCAGGTCCGCCATGGCAGTGTCCGCACCGACACCGGAAACGGAGGCTTCATCCTCTGCTTCCAGCCGCAGCTTCAACACATCCCGGAAGATCTCCTCCGTTCCGGAGTAATACAGATACAGACCGCCCCGGCTGATTTCACAGGCATCTACGATATCCTTCATGGATACCGCACGAAATCCCTTGGCTGCAAACACGCCTGCCGCTTTTTCCAGGATATAAAGTCTTTTTTGTTCCGATTTCTCTCCCATGGTATTTCCTTCCCCCGCTTCTATTCCCTGCTCCAGAAATTCAAAAGCTCGTCACACTTTTTCAGAATGGCCAGATAAATCCCATGCTCTATCCCGGCACTCCAAAGTCTGGCCTTGGTCTGTCCGCCAAGTACATACCTTGACAGAATACCTGCCAGCTTGTCCATATCGCGAATGGTGGCATTCCGGATACAGCGGTGCTCATCCTTCACGCTCTTGATCCTGTTACGGGTATAGACGTACGCATAGTTGCGATCCATATAACAGGTGTCTCTGGCTTCCCTGACAAAATTCATCAGAGTGGAATCGTACACGGGAAACTCGATGGAATGCTCGGAAATCCCTTCCTGATCATAGGTACTGTATGCACAGCTTCCCGATTTCTTTTCCAGCCAATTCAGATATTTCAATAATTTATCCGTATCTCCCCTGAAATGCGCTACAATCTCTTCATTGCTCAATGCATCTGTTCTCATGGCAGCCCCTCCAAACTATTCTAAAAGTACCATAAAATCAATCAAAAGTACAGTAAACTTAAAGAAATTAAAAAAATAAACCGCTCTCACCTATCAAAATGGAAAAAAATGTGCTATGATGATAAAAAATCGTTCGCAAGAGGTGATATCATGCTTTCATACGCAAAAGGACAGGTCATTTTGCAGCCGGGAGAAGAGTTCCATCAGTTTTCCATTATTGCCAGCGGCAGCGTTTCCGTCAGCTATGATGGTTCCAAGAGCTTTCTGCTGAAAAAAGGAGATATCGTAGGCATCTGTGACTTCGGTTTCCCCGAATATGCCTTTCAGTACACAGCTCTGGAGGATACTCGAGTGATTCCCTATCAGTTCTCTTCCATGCAGGATCTCCCCGGTATTCTGGAAGTGAACAAGGACGTCTGCCATCTGCTGAACATTTCCATGGCTCAGATGATGCTCCAGCTTCTGTCTCACTACAAACGATTGTACGGACAGTGTGAAAACCTCTTCCAGTATCTGAATACTTCCATCAACAATTATCTGAAGCTCTGCTCCACCACCGGTCTGCCCGCCAAGACGCTGCCCCGCAAGGAATTGCTGCAGCCTCTGTCTCTGGATGACCGTGCACCGGATATCTGGCTGGAAAACTATTACGCCGCATTAAAGCCGGTACTGGCTGCCAAAACGGAGAGTCTTTCCTCTCCTTCCTTCGTCATCGGTTTTCTTGTCAAAGCTGCCAGGGATATTCTGGAGATTATTAACTGCTGTCAATACATGCAGGAGTATCTGGGCGAGATCTCCCAGCTTCTGCTGAATGAAACTTATCTGGATCTCTTTGATCTGTATACCGATCTGGTGCTGCGGGCCAAGCATCAGGGAATGGATTACGAATCCCTTAATGCCAGAGTGGACAAGTTCATCCTTTTGATGGAGAAGCAGCCCTATTTTCCGGAACAGCTGGTGCGTATCCGGGTAGATGATTATCACAGGAGACTGTCCCAGGATCCGGCCGCGGAGGAGGCTTCCACGGAAAGCGCAGAGCAGATCGCGGCCAAGCTGGATCGTTCTTTGGATCTGATTCTGGAATATTCCGATACCATGGATGTGACAGCCAACGAATTCCGCAAATATATGCGCCTGTACAAGGAGCTTCCGGACAAGAGCTCTCTGGACAAGAATGTGGATACCATCCGCAAACAGCTGGCCAAGCTGTTCAATATCGTGTACACCGAAGTATTCCAGGTGTGCATCAAGGATCCCAATCCTCCCATTGTGATCAAGATGTTTTTGAATTTCGGGTTTATGGACGTGGAGCTGGCAGGTCTGGAAAACACCGCTTACCTGTACAATCTTACGAAGAATTTCCACGGCAATCCGGAGCTTGGCGTCTATACCTTCTACGAATGGATCATGGCCATTTACCACGGCAAGAAGCAACCCAGCCGTAACGAGTTTGATCAGGATTACACCGCCTACATTCACAGCCTGAAGATGCAGGGCAAGATCGACGCCCCTACGGAGCGGAGGATGCGGGAGGATACCATCGGCAAAGTCATGTACGAGCTGGAAAATCTCTTCCCGATCTTAAACAAGATCACCTTCGGACGTGTTACCAACTTCTGTCCCGTATTTTCGGAAGCCAACGCAGTCAAGGATCTGGAGTCCTCCCTGGTAACTCCCAAGGTACTGATGGATGCTCTGGAGAAGATTCAGGCCATCGATTTCTCCGTCTTCTATCGTTCCACTCTGATGTCCGATCCCAAGAGCGGTCTGCGGGAGAATGTGATCCTGGATATCCGTCCCGACTTCATCCTTATGCCCAACATGGGAACCCGTGGTGTGCTCTGGCAGGAAATTGAAGGTATGCACCGTTCCACACCGGGTCGAATGTCCATCTCCGCTTTCCACGTGGAGGACATTGAAAAGACGCTGATTCAGATGCTGGGAGCCTTCCGCTGGGAAATGTGCAAGCGCGTCCAGGGTGCCCGCTGGAACGATATTACGGAGCATTCCCTGACCAGCGATTACTGCGATTATGCGCAGTTTTATGCCAAAAACAGAGAGCTTTCGCCGGATGCCAAGGAAAAACTGAAAACAGCTCTGCTTCGAGCCAAAAACAGCTTCAAGAATCTGTTTATCAGCGATTACACCACCTGGATTCTTTCGGAATCCACGGGCTCTCCCAAGCTCAACAAGGTGGCGCGTCAGATTCTTGCGGCCTACTGTCCTTTCCCTGCAGAGATTCGCAGTCAGTTAAAGGACAACGGTCTGTTTACGGCCGCCATTACCTCCTATGAGGTCAAGAAAAACCAGCAGCTCCACCGACTGCAGAACATTGTCCAGAAATTTCAGGCGCAGGGTACTGCAGTACCTGAGTTCATCGAGACCCAGATACGGCTGCTGAACAAATAGGAGTATCTCAAAAGCGAATGTATTATTTTCATATTTTCATAAAAAAGACGCTGCGCTATCTGCTAAAACCTCTGTCTTTCCTGCCTGCCCTTTGCATGATGAGCATCATCTATTCCTTTTCCGCTCAGACGGGAGAGGCCTCCGGGGAGCTGAGTCTGGGTGTCACAAGGATCGCGGTTCTTTCCTATAACCGGATATTTGCCAAGGGCTTCTCCAATGAAGAACTGGAGCTTATGATGATGGCCTGGCATCTTCCGATCCGCAAAGCAGCTCACATAGCAGCGTATTTTCTGCTTTCCATCACCGTATCCTTTCCCCTGTATGTGTACCGCATCCGGGGGTTTTTCCTGTATCTCACCTGCGGTGTGTTCTGTCTGCTGTTTGCTTTTTTTGATGAATATCATCAGTCCTTCGTCTCCGGCAGGAGTCCCTCCGTAACAGATGTAGGGATTGACGGCATCGGTATTTTTCTGGGTATACTGACCGCAGAAATCCTTTGTTTTATCGGACGCAAAACAATTTTCCGCTCTCTGTCGCTGGAACAGTACCACAAAAAGAAACGGGAATATGAACGATCACAGGAAGGAGGTTCCCCTGATGCAAACTGACTTTTCCAAAGGACGCGCCATTCTTGCAGCAGTCAATTGTCCGCATACCGCACAGACCGGCGATATTCCGCGGAACTCTCATGCCTCCCGAACCCCGGATGAATTAAAAGCACTGGCCGAGGCCTGTCTGATGGAGGTGGTCTGTATCCATGTACAGAATCTCCCCCATCCCGACACCGCCACCTATGTGGGTAGCGGTAAGGTGGAGGAGATCAAAGAAAGTCTGGCTTTGTACGAAGCAGATACCGTGATCTTCGAAGATACCCTTTCTCCCGTACAGATGCGCAATTTAAGCCGTGCCCTTGAGGCTGTGATTCTGGATCGAACCTCTCTGATCCTTCGCATTTTTGAGATCAGAGCCAAAACCTCACAGGCCAAGCTGCAGGTAGAGCTGGCCCATTGCCAGTACATGCTGCCCCGCCTGGCCGGTATGCGCTCCAATTTAAGCCGTCAGGGAGGAACCAGCGGCAGCTTAAGCAGCCGCGGCGCAGGAGAAAAGAAATTGGAGCTGGACAGACGCCATCTGGAAAACAGGATCACGGAGCTGAAGCGGGAATTGGCTGCCATCGAAAAAACAACTCTTACTCAGAGAAAAAAGCGCAGTCGCTCCGGGCTTCCCAAGGTGGCACTGGTAGGCTATACCAATGCGGGTAAATCTACCCTGTTAAACGGCCTTGTTTCCCGGTATGGACAAGACAAACAAAAGACAGTTACCGCCCGGGATATGCTCTTTGCCACTCTGGAGACGCAGGTCCGGCAGATCCGGCCGCCGGAAGGCATCCCCTTTTTGCTCTCCGATACCGTGGGATTTATTGACAAGCTTCCCCACACCCTGGTCCGCGCCTTTCGTTCCACACTGGCGGAAGCCTGCGAAGCCGATCTCCTGCTCCATGTGATCGATTTTTCGGATCCCGATTTTACGGATCACATCCGGGTGACCAAGGAAACACTGACGGAACTGTCGGCCTCTCACATTCCCGTGCTTTACATTTACAACAAGGCCGATCTTACGAAGGAGGGCTTCCTTCCCCGGCAAATTGACAACCGAATCTACATGTCTGCCCTGAATCCGGAGCATCTTCTGTTCCTGCTGGATGCACTCCGGCACATACTGCAAAAGGACCACATAGAAGCTGATTTCCTGATTCCCTTTACGGAAGGAGGTCTGATTTCCTATTTCTCCAAGAAGGCCAGAATCCTTTCCACGGAATACAAAGAGGAGGGTACGCTGATTCGTGTCAGCGGACCCTCCCGGATTCTGAGTCAATACCCTCAATATCGGCTGCCCTAGGATCAAACCTTTGCTGCCTGTCACAGACAAGGTATATTCAGGCCTTTCCACAGCATTTTTTGTATTTCTTTCCGCTGCCGCAGGGACAGGGATCGTTGGGATATACCTTCTCCTCCTTCACAATGGTGGTGGAGGTTTTCTGTTCTTTGTACAGAGCCTTCTGCTTCTCTTCATCAAAAATCTCATTCCACTCTTCCAGCTCATACAGCCAGTCTGCCTTGGCCGCCACCATATTCTTATACAAAAGCTCCTTGTCAAAGCACAGGCTTACCACAGTATCCTCTTCCATCTCCTCGATGGGATTGGCTTCCTTCAGACTGTCATTGATACCATCCAAAAAGCCCGTCATGGTCATCACACTGACCTCGTATTTATCTGCCAGCTCCTTCACCGTTCCCGTGACAACTTCATCGGGATGCTGTAAAAGCTGCTGATAGATCTCTTTTTCCGCTTCAAAATAAGAAGCCCACAGCCTCTGAAGATCGCCTTTATTGGCTGTTTCCGAATAGGCCGTATCTCTCCATTTTTTCAATAATGCCATAGTATTCTCCACCTTTGTCACATTTTGCTATAAGTGTAACCCAAAAACCTTTCAAAGTCCATACCTGTTTTTTTCACAGATTTTTTCATTCATGTGTATAAGCCTTATCTGTTGGGCTATACTATGAATGTCAGGCGAATTACCTTTTCCTGACCCACGCAAGATAAGATTATACTTATCCTCCCCTTACTGCCCCGAAGCTGCCTATAGCAGCAGTTTCGGGGCACATTCTTTATGGATCGGAGGATCCCTTCCATCTGCTCCGGTACAATCACAGGCAGGAAGTATTAAGGATTGTATCGGTTTACCATATGCATGATTTCTTCCTGGTACTCGGGATAGGCCGTCAACAGGGTTTTGATCTCCTTTTGTCCCTCCTGTGCCAGACGCTTATTATAGTCCATCTGGATACGCAGCTTCTGACGGCGCTCGATCAGATTGTGGCGTATCTCCACCATTTCCCTGTGATCCAGAAGCGCCTGAGCCTGATACACCCAGATATCCGGATCATCCAGCTGAAATCGCCGCAATGTCTGCAGCAGTTCTTTCTTATAGTAATCCAGCTCCTGACGGTTTTCCTGCTCTCTGGCCCTTTCCTCCTTTTCCTTCTGATAATTCTCCCAGAGCTTTTTCAGCTCCTTGGCACTCTTCACCTGATATTTCATATACAGGTAGTCAAGAAGGTTGATATTGTTGACATATCGGATATTCACCGTATTTTTCAGTAAAATAATCCGGTTGAGGCCTTTTTCCGTCCGTTTCAGTTCCGCCGTATAATCCAGATATTTTACATACAGTCCCGTAATGACAAGGGCACCGGCCGCGATGGTCAGTATGTATCCCAGCCCCGTATCCATATCGAAACCAAACTGCAGGATCAACAGCATCAGAAGACAGGCTGCCATGGCCATCACGCAGATCGCCACCATGCCTTTGGCATTGGCAATATAGGCCATCAGCTCCCCTTTTCTGTACTGGTAGGCATGCTTTTCCCCCTCCAGCCGGGAAATGTCGCCTTTGATCAGCTCTCGGTAATTCTCTGCCTCCACAATGTCCTCATAGGGCTTGGGCATGATCTCTTCATACTGTTCCATATGACGAAACTTCGCTTCCGGCATCCGGTTGGTTCTTAAATCAAATTCTTTTCTTGCGGTTTCAAATTGTACAATCTTTTTTGCACTGCCCTTCACCAGCTCCGCCTCTTCGGCAGGAAGTGCCTCGATTTCCTCGATATCGGTCAGATAAGAGGTGACCACATTGTATTCGTCAGACAATTTGTCCAGCTCTGCCGAAGCACTGCTCATCTGCTCCAGACAGTTGGCAACGAATTTCTCTCTCTCTCCGGCATCCCTCATCTTCATCAGGCTTCTGTCTTTTACCAGAGTATCCCAGTCCCAATCCTCTATGGAAGCGCCTTCCCATTCCAGCTCCAGATCCTCTTCCTCATAGGCTCTCTGAAAATAGTCTACGATCCTTTTCCACCACTTCACGTTACTTCTCCTCTTATGTTCTTACCATCTCACGGTACGCATCCTTTAAGTGAGATATCCTCTCTTCCAGCTTTTCCTGCCAAAGGGCTGCATTCCCTTCTGTCCGCCGGCTTCTTATATCCGACAGCAGCGTATGATATCCTGTATTTTTCCATGTCCGACCGTAACCGTCCAGACTTTCCTCCATCTCCAGGGAATCCTCGTAGGCCTCCGGATGTTCCTTCAAAAACTCCAAATACTCCATTTCCGACATCTGCAGTCTGACGGTCCACAAATACTGACGATAGCTTTCTATCCTGCCTCCCGTCTCATAGGCTTTCAAAAAATACTCTCCCGCGGCCCGAAACAGAAACATTTTTGCCAGACAGACGCCGCAGCTGTGATATACTGCTCCCCTCAGGTGCACCTCCTCCGGCGGAAGGTGGGCAAGAAGGCTGCGGTATTCCCTGCCGGCCAATCCGAATTTCTTCCCTGCCAGCAGCATATCCGCCTTCGCCTTACGTTTCTCATAGGTGGACAGGCTGCCGCTCTGCGCCAAGATATCCCGGATCTCCTGACAGATCTGTTCGGAAAAAAAACCCGTATAATTTAAAATACACCCCACGAAGGCTTTCAGGGAAGCCTTTTTCTGCACTTCTTTTTCCAGCTCCCTTGCCAACTCCGGAAGTCCACATTCCGCATCCAGCCATCGGATCAGCGCCTGATCCTTCAGACTGTCATCCAAAAGATAGGCATTTTCCCTGAAGAAAAAGCAAAGCTCTTCCACACAGTAAATCCTGATACCCATCCCCTCGGGCTCATACGGTCTGTCTGCATATTTCCCTAAGCACACTCTGATCCTTGCCACTCTTTACCGCCTCTTTTCCGTCCTTGCCGTCAGTCTTTCTACAGAGTAAAATCCTCTTCCCAGCAGCGCTTGGTTGCCGGATAAAACTCCCCAAATCCCCGATCCGTCACGCGGATTCGCATTTTCCTTGCAGTTACCATAAAGGCCTCTATGCGCACTCTGACAAAGGGCTGATCCTCCCCCCTAAGTCCGTCCAGCTCAAGGACTGCTTCTTTCCTGTTGTCTCCGTTCAAGGGCGTGATTGTAAACGTCAGACTGCTGCTGTTTTCCAAAATCACTTCCCACTCTTTCCCCGCCTCATACCAGCTGCTTCCTCCGTCCAATACCGCAAGATAGGCGGGTTTCCCCTGACGCAGAATCTCCATTCCCACATTGGCCAGCAGCTTGTCCTCTCCCAAATAAACCTGTTCCCCCACGCTTCCCTGCTTGGTCTCAAGATCCAGCATGCAGTAGCAGGCTCCTTTGCTGTACAGGTTATTGCCCCGAAACACCCTTCCCCGGGTACACAGAAAACGGATGGAGCTCTGATACCAGTCTCCTTCAAACCCATCTCCGATGAGATAAACGGAAGATACTTTTCTGCCGTCAAACTCTTTTTCCAGCACCTCCGTGAAGCGACGATCCCGAGCCCTTCCGGCCTCTTCCGTATCGGGCGCCGCCTCCTCAAAGCCGGGAAAAACCTCCTTCTCCGTCAGAAAGACCCTGGGCGTGGTACGTTTGTTTTGTCTCAATGCCACTCTGACAAGGCCTTTTTCCGTAAATTCGTAGACCAGCACCTCTTCCTGCCACAGCTGCCTTTCACTGTGAACGGTATAATGGTAGAGGCTTTCCTCTTTTCTCACAAACCGTATCACACACTGCGGCAGCTGCAGATATTCGATCACCCGGCGCATCACCTCCACCTCTGTCTGCCCCAGTTCCTCCAGTGTGAACATGATCCCCCATATGTTATCATATTCGGCAATTATGGACAACAAGGAGAGACTTCGCCTGATAAATATAGCCAGCAGGACACAGGGATCGTAGGGCTCGGGATAGCTTTCCACCCATTCCCCCCTACAAGCCAGCTCCAGCAGCTCCTCCACCAGAAGTCCTCCAAGCCCGGCGTGCCTTCGGATGGCTTCCCTGCCGATCCACCACTTGTTATCTTCTTCATTTTTATAAAGCACCAAAGGAATATTGTACTGCTGCTCCCCCGCCACCATAGACAGGGTCTCTGCCTTGCCGCTTCCCATTTCCAGATAACTGATTTGCGCGTAGCGGCGGGACAGATCATACCCTACAATGTATTTTCCCTTATTCTTTCTCATTTCCCGTCCCTTCCTGCGCTCCTCTTCCGGGCGGCATGTCCCGGGATGCTTTTCACCACACTACAAAGGCTGAAAGACCTCATCTGTAATGTACTCCGTCTTCCAGTATTCCTCCAGCAGCTCATCTGCCAGCCGATAATCCTTCAACCGACTGCAAAGAGCCATTTCATTGATCATATGATAGCGGCTTTTTCCCGGACTCTCCTGCCCTTCCTCCGCACTCAGGAGGCCGCTTTCTCGCATCTCTTCTTTGTTATTTTCTTTCTCGGTAATATAATACTGTATCTGTTCTCCGTCAAACAAGGTGAAATGTTTGGCAAAAATACCGTCAAACACCTGCCTCATAGGTTCTCTTCTGTAATACTCCTCTTGTGCATACCGATAATGCAAAATCACATTGCCGCCGGTATCACTGCGATAGGCCAAAAGAGATTTATCCCTCAGTACCTCCATTCCCGGGAGGTTCTCGTATTGCCTGAGAAAGGGAAGATAAATCTGCCGTCTGAGAACCACCTCATTCAAAAAATCCGACAGCACCTCCGCTTCCGGCACTTCCTCTGCATGCTGTGCATAGTACTTTAAATATGCCAGCTTCACCGACAGCGGCAGCCCACTGCTGCGTCTGTGTGCTCTGGCTGCAGCCCCCATCAGTCCCCGATCCATACTGTGATCACGGAGCAGACAGGCTCTGGCACTGCAGGACAGAAAGGCAATCTCCAATCCGCTTTTACCTCCCCCTGCCACATACGTCTTAAAGATCAGATCGGCATTGCCGGGAGCATCCTTTGCAAACGCATCCTGAAGCTCTTCCGTATACAGCAGCTGCAGCATAATCCGCTCTGCCAGCGGATAGGCCTCCACTTCAAAATCCACGGCTGCCTGAAATACCTCTCTCATCCTGCGGGTGTTCCCCGTAAAATATTGGATCAGATACTCCAGAATGGTCTGATTGTATTTCCCTTTCTGAAATGCCGTATATGTAAGCCAGGTCATGGCTGCCTCATTTGTAATGCTTTTTTGTTCCATCAAACGACTGCAGACCCGCATCAGCATCTTGGGACTCACGGACTCAGAACCGTATTCCTGCAGGAAAAGATATGCTTTTTCATACATACCTCTGGCCGTCAGGTATCGGATCAGGGATTTTCTGTCTTCCTTTTTTACGCTCTCCGGCATACATTCTTCCAGCAGAGCATCCAGACGATCGATGCGGTCAGCTTCAAAATAATACTCCAGCAGCCGTCCCCGGATCTCACATCGAACCTCCTCCGTCATCTCCTCACATCGGCTCAGATAGTACAAAGACGCTTCATTCTCTTCCGTTACACCGATCCATTCGTCACTGCAGCAGGAATACACCGCATATCCCAGATCCTCCGTAATATACGGACGAATCAGCCTTGCCATAGCTCTCACGGGCAGGTAGGGATGCATCTTGCAATGCTCTCCGGGCAAATACCGGTTCCCTTCCCCGTCTTCCAAAAAAACCGTATACTCCCCGCCGTAAATCGGCAGCTGTGCCGTCCCCTCCGAAAAGGAGGCTGTGAATTCCCCTTTCAGACATCTGTGAATCACAACGGCCTTCTCCGCCTTTTTATCCCCTACGGTAATCTCCTGTAGAAATAACAGCTTCACCAAGGCCTTTGCATTATCGGGGGTCATCCTTTCGCCGTTTAACATACGTTCATACAAATAGGCCAGAGAATCACTGATCTTGCCCCCGTGCAGCTGCTTTAGCATATACCGCTCGATCCCCGGAGCATAGGCCAGATACAGCTCCTGCATCTCTTCCAGGGTTTCCCTTGACAAATGCCCTCTCTCCGGAAGCAGCTCGAAACAATGTCTGTAAACATAGCTGTACAGATAGGACGTATATTCATAATTCATGTCGTTCTGATAGGAAAAGTACAGCAGCACCGTACGGGGAATCCTTTGCTCCTTCTTTTTGTCAAGAGAGAGCATGTAGTACTCGTAAAGGCGGGTCAGACGCAGGCCGGACATAACTGCCTTTTCATACCAGTAAAAGCTGCTTCTGTCTGTTCTTCCGCCCTTCATCAAAAGGCTGCAGAGAGATTGCAGCATGGCCTCATCTTCTTCTCTGCGGCAAATGGATTCCAGCAGACAAAAGAGACTGTGAGAGTATTCCTTTTGGCGCAGTGCCAGATACTGAATCACATTTTTGACTTCCCGGCACAGAAGTCCCCGCTTCTCCCCAAAGCGCAGAATACGAAGCTCCGTTTCTGTCAGCTGCAGCAGCAATGTAGGCTGACCATTCAGCAGCATCACCGCTTCCAGATAAAGCAGGGGACTGGTACTGCCTCTTCTGAAGCACTCCATTAAAAAGTTCCATTTCCCGGAAGCGCGATGCCCCGGTTCTCCCCAAAGATACAGCAGCAGCCAGGCAATTCTCCAATTGCCCTCCTCTTTGTAATACAAATCCTCTACAATCCCGATTGCTCTCTTTCTGTTATCCTCGTCATTGCTCTGCAATGTGGTCAGATAAAGATAGTATGCATAGAGCACCGGATCTGTCTGAAGCCTCTCATCCTTCATGGATCTGTCAAGCAGCCATTTGGCCTCATGAAGCTTCTCTTCCGTAATGTAAAGATGGGCAAAAAACAGCTTGCACACAGGATTTCTTTCATCCAGATCCGTAAGCTCCTCCAAACATTGCTTGGTTTGCTCCCTCCAAACGGGTGCTGTGATTTTTTTGCTCCGAAACTCCACGTACAGCCGCGTCAGCTCACCCATCACCCTACGGATCTTAAGTCTCTGCCTGCGCCCTTTGACAGCGGATTTTTTCTCGGCACAGACCACACCCTTCACCTGTCCGCAGGCATACTCAAAGCAGATGCTTCCCCAGTTTTTCCCTGCGTGCATCAGAGACGGGTCCGTCACCACCGGTATCCGGCAGACATTGCCGAGAAAATCCGAATCCCGCAGCACCTTCTTTTCCGTTGTCAGAAAGTCTCCCTCCGTCCGGACGGTCAGATACGTGCCTCCCCAGCCCTTGCGTTCCAGCAGGAACACCTCCTGCTGCGGCTCCCGGGTGTTTGTGATTTCCAAAATCTCCTTCTCCAGCCTGTATTCCACCGGGCTCTTTTTGTGGATGGCCTGAAGAAATTCTTCCACATTCCGGTCCTTCCTGTGAGCGGACAGCCCTCTGTACAGCTCCTCATACTTCCGATCCGCGCCTGCCAGAAGTACTGCAAAATCCTTGCCGAAAAACAGATCTGCGGCTTCCTCCCAATTGGTCCTTGCCAGATTGGTAAAATGAAACAGATTGCGTATCTCACCCATGGAAGAGGAAAGCGTCTTTTTCTTCCTCTCCGCCAAAAAGGGGATGGTATACTCTCCGCCGGAAGATACCACCCACAGCTCTCCTTCAATGACATCTCCCTCGTCCAGTCCCAAACCGTCAAAGGCGTATGCAATCTCTGCTTCCCTTCCCTCAAACCGGGCGTCTGTCAACAGCATACGGGAATCCACACAATACACGTAACCATCTATTTCTCCGCCGTCTTTTCCGGAGATCGTAAAAGTTCCGCGAAGCTCTTTTTCCCGGCAAAATACAAGCTCTATTCTGTCACAGGAAAAAACCAAGGGCTCCTGACGATACTCCCATTCTTCCTTCAGCATTTTTGCAATCTTTTTTTTCACCGGCCGTCTCCTTGAGAGAATACTCTGCAATACTGGTTATAGCATTCTTACTTCGTATTGTATCATATCGGAGCCACAATTTACATCACTTCTTTGTAAAGTTTGCATATACTGATTTTAAGTAACCTTCAAAGGATTTTTCTATGACGTATTTTTCTTTGAAATCCTGTCAGACTCAGGATTCCGTCTATCGGGGAGAACTACAGGTCAATGTCACGGGAGAAGGAGAGCTGCGGCCCGTGGAAAATGCTTCCGTGATCATTCAGGATACCGGCAATCCGGAAATAACCGTAGAAGAAACGGTCACCAACATATCCGGACAGACCAGTTTTCTTTCTCTTCCCGCACCCGACCCGCAAAACAGTCTGCAGATTTCCATTCAGCAGCCTTACTCGGAGTATAACATTCTCGTACAGGCACCGGGATATGAAAGCAAATTGATCTCCGGCGCCCAGATCCTCCCCGGCGTCCGCTCCCTGCAAAACGTCACCCTCTCTCCCATCACACAGGATGCCAGACCCTCTGACATCGTTATCTCCCCTCACACCCTCTACGGCGAGTATCCGCCCAAGATCCCGGAGGCAGAGATCAAGCCCCTGGCAGAAAACGGCGAGATCGTGCTCAGCCGCGTCGTGATCCCGGAGTACATTGTTGTGCATGACGGTGTTCCTTCCGACCCTTCGGCTTCGGACTACTACGTCAGATACAAGGATTATATCAAGAATGTGACAAGCTCTGAAATCTACGCCACCTGGCCGGAGAGTACCATCTACGCCAATATCCTGGCCATCATGTCCTTTACCCTGAACCGCGTCTATACGGAATGGTACAGAAACCGCGGATACAATTTTACCATTACCTCCTCCACCGCTTACGATCAGAAATGGATCAAGGATCGGAACATCTATGAGAATATCGATTATCTGGTGGATTCCGTCTTCGCAAATTATCTTTCCCGCCCCGGCGTCCGTCAGCCCCTTCTTACGGGCTACTGCGACGGCTATCGCACCACCTGCAACGGTCTCAGTCAGTGGGGCTCCAAATCTCTCGGAGACAGGGGCTACAGTGCCATCAATATCCTCCGCTACTACTACGGCAGCGATATCTACATCAATACTGCGGAAAACATCAGCGGAATTCCCGCCTCCTGGCCGGGCTACACCCTGACGGTAGGTTCCTCCGGTCAAAAGGTACAGCAGCTGCAGCAGCAGCTTGCCAGAATCTCCCGGAATTTTCCTGCCATACCCTCCGTCACGGCAGACGGTGTCTACGGCCCTGCCACCCGGGAAGCGGTACGCACCTTTCAGCAGGTCTTCCATCTGCCCGCCACGGGAGATGTGGACTACACCACCTGGTATACCATCTCCGATATCTACGTAGGCGTTACAAAAATTGCTGAGCCCGGTGCGTATTAAACAAAAGCATAGAACGGGACAAATTTTTACTAAATAAAAAAATTGTCAGATTATGGATTTTACTGTTGGATAATGCCGAATAATTGTGTATAATGGTTGTAACTAATTAAGCACCGCTTTCGGAAGCACTCTCTCTGAAAGCGGTATGACAGGAGGATGAAGAAACCATGAAGCACATCAGCGTATCTATCAAGATGACAATTCTGACGATTCTCGTAGTGCTGGGACTGGCCACCATCACCTATATGGTAATCCGGGAGCTGCAGGCAACAGGGGAGGCTATGATCCTGGAAGAAGAAGCCGTGATCCGGGCGGACTACGACAAAAACATCAAGAATCAGGTACAGAATGCAATTTCCCTTTTGGAGCATGTGAATATGCAGATCGAATCCGGTGTCTATACCCGGGAAGAGGGTGAGTTACTGGCTGCCGATCTGCTGAGAAATCTCCGCTACGGCGATGATGACAGCGGTTATTTCTGGGCAGATAACTACGAAGGCACGAATGTGGTTCTGCTGGGTAATGACACGGAAGGTACCAATCGTCTCAATGCGGAGGACGAATTTGGCACCGCTTACGTTCAGCTCTTTCTAAGCTACGGCAGGCAGCCCGACGGCGGTTTTTCGGAGTACTGGTTCCCTAAGATCAATGAGACCGAGGCTTCCCCAAAAAGAGCTTATACACTCGCCTTTGAGCCCTTCGGCTGGGTCGTTGGAACGGGTAATTATACAGACTACATCGATACGGAGCTGGCAGAGATCAGAGCCGAAAAGGAGGCCGACATCGCTGCTGCCGTTAAGAATCTCCTGATTCTGGATGTGGCTGTGATCCTCGTCATCCTTATCGTATGTCTGTATATCGGTACAGATCTGAGCCGGAATTTCAAGCACTCTTTAAAATACATCGGTCATATTGCCGACGGTGATTTCACAGTATCCCTGCCCCGACGTCTGAATCATCGGAGGGATGATTTCGGTAAGCTGGCCGCCAACCTGGAAAAAATGAAGTCCAGTATCGGCGGGTTGGCTCAGACCATTGCACAGGAGAGTAAAAATCTGTATCAGATTGTAGAAACCGTGGAAAACAATGTGAAGAGTCTGGGGAATGATATCGAGAACGTATCCTCCACCACCCAGGAGCTGTCCGCATCTATGGAAGAAACAGCTTCCGCCGCTACCATGGTTGCCAATATGTCACAGGAGATCGAAATGGCTGCCAAGAATGTGGCCAACCGCTCTCAGGACGGTGCCAAGCAGGCTTCCGATATCCATGTCAGAGCTTCCGAAGCCAAAGAAACGGCTATGGAACAGCGCAATCAAATGATTCGTATGCACAGTGAAATGAACAGCAGCCTGACAAAAGCACTGGAGGACTCCAAGATCGTTAAGCAGATTGGTGTTCTCTCCGATGCCGTCATGAATATTACAACACAAACCAATCTATTGGCCTTGAACGCCTCCATAGAGGCCGCAAGAGCCGGTGATGCCGGAAGAGGCTTTGCCGTAGTGGCAACGGAGATCGGCAATCTGGCCAATCAGTCCAAAGAAACAGTGACCCAGATCATGGAGATCACCCAGCAGGTGATGTCTGCCGTAGAGCGTTTGTCCTCCGACTCCAGCACGCTTCTGGAATACGTGGGAACAGATGTAATGAACAGCTATGATCTGTTTGAAAATGTAGCTACGGAATACAATCAGGATGCTACCGATATTGATACTCTGATCTCTGATTTCAGTGCCGTTTCCCAGGAATTGCTGGCTTCCGCCGAAAGCGTTCTGAATGCCATGGAAGGTATTAATCAGGCGGCTGAGGATGGTTCTTCCGGCACCATCAATATCGCACAAAGTGCCGTTGAAATCAAAAACAACTTTACACAGGTGGCTGATCAGGTGGATAAATGTGCTCAGATCGCTTCCAAGCTGAATGAGAACGTCGCCGTCTTTAAGGTGTGATCCGCTCTCATTGATCGGCATCGATTACATATGTGTCAAAAAAGCCAAGGTGAAGATTACACCTTGGCTTTTCTGACGGCTCTCTGACCTGTCCCCGAGTTGCCGAAAACTATCCCTGTTTGCGGCGTATATGCCCATGTAGCTGCGATCCCACAGTTATAGCATTCCAATACCCTCCAGAAGAATCTTGATGCCGATCAGAATCAGAACCAGTCCTCCCGTCATCTCAGCTTTGGATCTGTACTTGTCTCCGAAAATACTTCCCATCTTGATTCCCAGAGCGGTAAGAACAAAGGTAACGCCGCCGATAAAAGAAACTGCGGGAAGGATCCTTACTCTCAAAACGGCAAGCGACACCCCCACAGCCAGCGCATCGATGCTGGTAGCTATGGCAAGCGGCAGCATACTGCGGGCGTCCATGGAAGGATCCGCTTCCTCTTTTTTCTTCTCCAGAGCCTCCAGCAGCATACTTCCCCCAATAAAGGCCAACAGCAAAAAGGCAATCCAATGGGACAGATGCTCTACCTTATCTGTCAGGATCCCTGCCGCATAATATCCCACCAAAGGCATCAGCGCCTGAAATCCTCCAAACCACAGACCTGCCGATACCATGTGCTTTTCCGTGATTCTGCAGATGGCAAGGCCTTTGCAGACGGAAACCGCAAAAGCATCCATGGACAGACCCACGGCAATCATAAACAGCTCAATTATTCCCATTTGTATTCCTCATCATCCAAAATTATCTGCCGGAACACTATTATAGCCTGATTTTCTCCCCTGATGCAAGAAAGAAATGAAAAACGGCTCCCGCTTCACTGACTGCTCAGTCCGGAGCCGTTCCCATACGATCCCATTTATTTCTTACGCTTTTTTATCCATGGTATCTGCCAGGATTCCGCTTCTTTCTATCCGTCTGTAGCGGCCGTTTCTGTCATAGGAATCAAGAATATAATCCTCCGGCAGGTTCTGAAGCTGTTTTCCCTCATTTTGTTTCTGATCCTCTGCCGTGTTTTCCTCCGTCTGCAGCCACGTCCGAATACGCCTGCGGGTCTCTGATGCAGCCGTCTGCAGGAAGAATCCGCCTCTCTTCTGTCTTCCCGCCCTGGCCGACGCCTCTGCTTTTTCCGTGCGAAGTCCCACCATTCCGCCGGATGTTATAAATCTCTTCCATTTCGCGGGCAAAGATATGAGAGTATTGATCATATGATCGGGGACCAGGGTTCGCTGATCTGCCGCAGCATGGGTCCCGGCAGTCTCCTCCGGCAAAAGATGTACCAATGTATCCCTGTTGCCCGTGGCAACCTCTTTATCTGCCTCTCCGACGCCCAGAAGTGTACCGAAGAACGTCTGTTTTTTCTCTATCTCCGCCTGTCCCAGCTGTTCTCCCAGTTGGTATAACGCCTCCTCCAAGGTCTTGGGCTGCTGCTGCGGCGCCTGCACTGACGGCGACATTCCCACCATTCCCCCGTCATATCGAGCACTCCCGTGATCGTGGAGGCATTTTGTTACATGATGTGTATCCAAATGAGGATCCAGATTCAGGTTCATGTGCTATCCTCCTCTAAATTGCAAAACTATCGGCAAGTGTTATAGGCTTCTTATGTAATATATCGGCAAATTCGGTAGCCGAAGTTAGGGCTCCAAGCCTCCTGCTTTCTTATCCCTGCATCCTACCGTCTCTTGACAAGAGACGGCAGCTTACCGCAGCACCCGCCTGAAAAACTCCAGAAAATTTCCGCCTATGATTCCCATCACAGCCTCCTCTTCCATGCCGCGGCTCAGGAGTGCCGCCGTCAGTTCCATCGCTTCTTCGTGATTCTTCAGCAGATCTCCGGGATCCGGCGAAACCTTTGTTCCCGCCATAGCCGCATCGAGACCGTCGCAGAGATCAAATCCGTAGCCCACATGGCAGACTCCTGCCATCGACACGAGATGCTCCACATGCTCACAAAGACGCAGAAGTGCACCGGATTTGTCTCCCGGAACGGCTCCTGCTATACAGCAATTTGCATTCAGTCCGATGACGCCGCCCCTTTCTGCCAGAGCCTGTATCTGGTCGTCACGGAGATTGCGATAGTTGCGGCAGATCTCCCAGGCATTGGAGTGACTGGCTATAAACGGGGCTTTGGCACACTTTAGGACGTCTGCAAAGCCCTCATTGTTCAGATGACTCACATCCAGATACATCCCCAGAGCTTCCATCCTTCTGATGGCCTCTTTTCCCAAGTCCGTCAGCCCTCCGGGAATCTCTTCCATCTCATCCGCCCGACAGCATCCCGTCCCGAAGGCATTGGGTCGGCTCCAGGTCAAACCCGCTCCCCGCACACCCAGATCATAAAATACCCGCAGCAGATGCAGATCTGTCCCAATGGGATCCAATCCCTCCATGGAGAGCAGTACCGCTATCTTCCCTTTCTCCAAAGCAGTATCCAGTTCTTTCCCGCTGCCGATCACACATATTTCATCCGAAACCGTATCCAGATCCTCCCGCAGTGCTCCGATCTGTGCCAAGGCCGTCTGAAGTCCTCTCTCCTTCAAATCCTTCGTATATACAAAAACGGAAGACACGATAATACTGCACCCTGCCTTCCTGAAATGCCGCAAATAACGGTCTTTTACAATATTCCTCTCTCCTGCCATACGTCTGGCGTACACTTCTGCCGCCAAATCAAAATGTGCATCTGCAACGGGATGTTTTTGATGCAGCTCTCTTGCCTGTTCCAAATGTTCCATACGTTCCGATAATAAAGAATCTCTCATTCTCTGCCTTCCCCTTATTGATGTCTTCCTCTATATCCATGTAGTCCAATGTGCGTGTATTATACCGAATCCCACATTTTTTGGCAATACGGTTACTGCAGGCAGCCGCAAGACCAGGCCGAATGGAGTGAATTATTGGATTTTTTTTAAATATTCTATTGACAGGACATGACTTTTTTAGTAAACTAACCTAGTCGGTTGAGGAACCGACTGGAATGGGATCTTAGCTCAGCTGGGAGAGCATCTGCCTTACAAGCAGAGGGTCATAGGTTCGAGCCCTATAGGTCCCATTATGGCGAGATAGCTCAGCTGGCTAGAGCATACGGTTCATACCCGTAGTGTCGGGGGTTCAAGTCCCTTTCTCGCTATGCCTTTAATAGAAAACCGGAAATGCCCATAATGCGGCGTTTCCGGCTTTTTATTGTTCCGTGTACAATCTTCTATTCATAATTGACGGTTATTTTCCCGAAAGTGATGTGATCAAGTA
Organism: Lachnospiraceae bacterium; assembly: GCA_017396675.1. GTDB lineage: Bacteria > Bacillota > Clostridia > Lachnospirales > Lachnospiraceae > SFDP01. The sequence goes on along the minus strand of JAFQLB010000076.1, from coordinate 32,566 downwards.
TTTCGTAATTCTCCAAAACCGTATGATTGGGCAGAATTTTTTCCGTGTAGTATTCTCCGTTCCAGTTCAGGAGCTTATGAGGCTCCCCAAGATATCCCGCAAAATCCGTGGTCTGAGCCAAGCTCGTAATATAATTGGATGCAAGCAACTGTTTTTTTCTGACTTCCAGAATCATTTCTTCATTCAGTCCCGTGGCGGCTCGCTGATAATCGTTCATCTTTCCAAGCATTTCATTTGCCTGGGCTGCGGCCTCATCCTCTTGTGCAGCATCCAAAGACAATCCGGATCTGACAGCTTCCTGATAATATATTTCATAGCAGACACAGGTACTGACGGCGCTTTCCTTGGCGTAATCGCATACAAATGCAGAATCCAATCCTGCAGAAAAATGCGTATTCCACCATTGGTTGGGATTATCCGAATTATACAGAAGTGCCTGTTCCTGAATATAAGCTTCCACAGTGTATATATAATATCCGAACTCCCTCAGTGTAACGGATACATCGTCAACTGTGACAATTTCCTCGTCCAGATGCTCCTCATAATGAAAGGCAGTCAGCATGGTATATATCCGACTGCAGACAACGGCAGCGACTCCCACAAGAATGATAATAAGAATAAAAAATACAGCCTTTTTATTGGTTCTGTCCATGAAACAGCATCCCTTTCGCTTTTCTATCTTTTATGGTATTATATAATAAAACAATCTGTTTAAAAAGGAGAATTCTACCATGGGAAACATTTATACATCAGCAGATCAATTGATCGGAAAAACTCCTTTACTGGAACTTACACACATCGAAAAGAAACTGGAGCTTCAGGCTCTCCTTCTGGCCAAGCTGGAATACTTTAATCCCGGCGGCTCCGTGAAGGACCGGATTGCCAAAGCCATGATCGAGGACGCCGAAAGCCGTGGGATTCTACGTCCGGACTCGGTGATTATTGAGCCCACCTCAGGCAACACAGGCATCGGCCTGGCTTCTGTGGCGGCAGCCCGGGGATATCGGATCATTATCGTCATGCCGGAGACCATGAGCGTGGAGCGTCGCCGTCTGATGAAGGCATACGGTGCGGAATTGGTGCTGACGGAAGGCGCAAAGGGGATTCCGGGCTCCATTGCCAAGGCCGAAGAGCTGGCACGCAGCATTCCTCACAGCTTCCTTCCCTCCCAGTTTTCAAATCCGGCCAATCCGGCAGCTCACAGAGCTACCACAGGTGTGGAGATCTGGCAGGATACCGACGGCAAGGTAGATATTTTTGTGGCAGGCGTGGGTACCGGCGGTACTGTTACCGGCGTTGGAGAGTATCTGAAAAGTCAAAATCCCAATGTGAAAATCGTCGCCGTAGAGCCTGCAGATTCTCCCGTACTCAGTAAAGGAAGCTCCGGCTCCCATAAGATCCAGGGCATCGGCGCAGGATTTGTCCCCGATGTCATGAACACAGACATTTGCGACGAGATCATCCCCGTTACGAACGAGGATGCTTTTGCCACCGCCCAAACAATCGGAAAAACCGAGGGCATACTGGTGGGAATCTCCTCCGGTGCTGCCGCATGGGCAGCCATCCTGCTTGCCAAAAGACCTGAAAATAAAGGGAAGCACATCGTTGTTCTGCTTCCGGATACGGGAGAACGTTATCTTTCCACACCCCTGTTTTCATCTGCGGACGACACCTGATGCGTGTCGTCCGTTTTTTGCAGCACAACTGCAATTTCTGCAGCAACCCGAGACTTTTGTCGATATATCTTTACTCCATCTTAACCGCTCCTATGGTATACTTGGCCTAATGGGATGATTGGGATAAGCAGGAAGGATTCATCTATGAAAAAACTATCTCCCTATGTAAAGGACGGTGTGGTGACTTCATCCATCATGGTCATCTCCTTCCTGATCAATCTGCTGATTCAGAAAATCTATGATACGCAGACTTTGATTCCGATGATTTTTGTGCTTGGAATTTTTTTGATATCTATTTATACGAAAGGATTTTTCTGGGGAATTGCCGCTTCTCTCGTTTCCGTTCTGGCAGTTAATTATGCTTTCACTTTTCCCTACTATGATTTTGATCTTCTGTCTCCGGTATGCGTATTTTCTGCTCTCATTATGCTGGTTGTAGCAATCATGACATGTACCCTGACCGCCAGGATCAGAGCTCAGGAGCAGCTTCGCAGGGAAAATGAAAAGGAAAAAATACGGACCAATCTCCTGCGGGCCATTTCTCATGACCTGCGTACTCCTTTGACCGCCATCTACGGCTCCTGTTCCGCAATTATGGAAAACTATGCTTCTCTTACCGAAGCGCAGCAGATGGTATTGCTTCAACAATCGCGGGAGGATGCGGAATGGCTGATTCGTATGGTGGAAAATCTGCTGTCTGTTACGAGAATCGGCAATCCTGAAGTCAATATCAAAAAAACACCTATTGTATTGGAAGAATTGATCGATTCCGTACTGACCAAATTTCGCCAGAAGCATCCGGAACAGTCCGTCGATGTGGTTATGCCGGAAGATTTCATCAGCATTCCTATGGATGCCTTGCTGATCGAGCAGGTACTGATCAATCTTCTTGAGAATGCCGTGATCCATGCCAAAGGCATGTCTGTACTTTCTCTTTCCGTAAGCCGGCAGGCGGGGGAAGTCCTCTTTACCGTTTCCGATGACGGATGCGGTATCCCAAAGGAGCGAATGCGTGAGCTGTTTTCCGGATACCTGAAGCTGGAGGATCAACCGGACGGATTACGCAGCAATATGGGCATCGGTCTCTCCGTATGTTCTGCCATTATCAAGGCTCATTCCGGAAGAATCTGGGTGAAAAATAACACAAACGGCGGTGCTTCGTTTTATTTTACGCTGAAAGGATAGCTCCTGATATGGCCAATACAGGGAATAATAAATATAAAATACTTGTAATTGAAGACGAACTCAATATCAGGAGCTTTGTGAGTACGATTCTGGATGCAAACCACTATCAGGTACTGACTGCCGATACCTGCAGCCAGGGTCTTTTGGTGTTTTCCTCCTATGTTCCCGACCTTATCATTCTGGATCTTGGTCTGCCGGATGCCGATGGTCTGTCCTTCATCCGGCATGTGCGCCTAAACAGTACAACCCCCATCATCGTCCTGTCCGCCCGTTCCGGAGAGCAGGATAAGGTTACGGCTCTTGATCTTGGCGCCAATGACTATATCACAAAGCCCTTCGGTACGGCTGAGCTGTTGGCCAGAGTCAGAGCCATCATCCGCAGCAGACACCAGTTGAGCCATCCCGGAACAGAAGGCCCCCGAGTGTTTGTTCTTCACGATCTTTCCATCGATTATGACAGTCGTCAGGTCACCGTCAGCGGTCGGGAAATCCATCTGACACAGACAGAATACAACATCGTAGCACTCCTCTCCCAGCATGCCGGCAAGGTATTGACATATACAGCGATCATACGCCGGATTTGGGGAGAAGCAGACCCGGGCAGCATCAAAAAGCTGCAGGTGAACATGGCCAATATCCGTAAGAAGCTGGGACTGAAGCCCGGTGAAAACCATTATATCACCAATGAACTGGGGGTTGGATACCGCATGTACCATACCGAAGATCCATCCTCCATGCATGCATAAACCGTATGCCGGATTGCTTCCATACGATGTAACATAACGCCAACATCTTAAATGCCCATATAACTGTGTGCCCCCCGCACACAGGGAAACTGCCGCACTCACTCATCTGATGCGGCAGTTTTCGTTTTCCTTCCATGGGGTCTCATCTCACAAGGCACACCGCCGCAAGAAGCTGCCTGTCTGTGAAACCACCACACAAAAAAGAGGCTCCTGCAAAGCCTCTTTTTTTACGTTATGTACATACGTATGCTGCACACACGCACGCTTTATGGTCTGATTTGTCACAGCTCCTGGATTACCTGTTTCGCATAGGAATGAAGGATTTGCCGAAATACTGAAAAATTGTGGTTACCCAAACCCGGACAACTCTTGCCATAACGTCGCCGCCTTTGACGGCATAAGAAAAAAGTATGATGTATGTTTCGCGTATTTGTCTCGCTTGATGTTAGTCTACACTAACATGCGTTAGTTGTCAATATATTTTTAAAACTTTTTTTATTTTTTTATCATTGCTTTTATATTTGTAAATCTAACGGATCCGTGCTATATTATTTTACATAAAGACTCTTATGTTCAGAATGAGGAGTGAATATGATAATCAACGAATCCGCCGAAAACTATCTTGAAACGATACTGATGCTGAGCCGGAAGCTGCCCGTTGTCCGCTCGGTTGATATCGCCAATGAACTCGGCTTTAAAAAATCCAGCGTCAGTATTGCCATGAAAAATCTGCGGGAGAAGGAACATATTACCGTAACCGATGCCGGCTTTATTTATCTGACGGCTTCCGGTAAAGAGATTGCCACTGCGGTTTACGAAAAGCACGAATTTCTCAGAAAGTGGCTGGTTTCCCTGGGTGTCAATCAGGCAATTGCCGCTGAGGACGCCTGTAAGATGGAGCACGTCATCAGTGAAGAAAGCTTCCAGGCGATCAAACAATACGTAGGCGGCGAAATACTCTAGCATTCGCCTTATTTCCTCCATCCGTGTATCTCTGTCACGGTAAGCAGAGGGCTGGCGCCAATCTCCATAGGCGTGACGATGGGACCGCCCCTGGTGTTTAGATCATATCCTGCCAGCTGATACGCTTTCCAGACCAAGTGGGAACAATTGGTACCGCCAATGTTCCCTTTTTTATCTGCTTCCATATCTGTATTCACCAGCAGTCGATAGGGAATATCATGCAGCAGAGCAACGGCATTTTCTACCAGCTCTTTCCGTTCCCGTTCCGTCAATCCCTCCATTCTGAGTACCGCTACCGCAGGATACGTTCTCCATTTGTCAATACTCTGAATACAGGAATTCCTGCCCAATACGGCAGCCTCCAGGGTCTTGCCTTCTTTCTCATCAATGACCAGTCCTACGTGCCCGTTACGCCAAAAGAAGGTGTGGGAACAGGGAGTCAGTAAGATATCCCCCTGTTTCAGATCCAAAAACGCATCCTCCCACCCATGTCCCTGTATCAGGTGCTCTTCCCAGGAAACAGGCGAATTGGGCATGCAGTAAACATTGCTATGAGAAAAAGGAGCATTCAGCTCCATGATAAGCCTTCCTGCTCCTATCACACTGTTGACACCCGTCAGCAGCAGCATCCATCCTATCATTTTATAAACAGTACCCCCAAGCGACACAAACCGATACCTCTGACCCTATCTCTTTTCAACAACAATCGTCTCTTTGTCAGGAGACGGTATCAGTATGGTCAATGATCCGGCAGTCTAAACACAGATCCTGCAGAGGGTACCGATTTCATTCACCCTTTCTTCTTTCCCTCCGATACATGCATGGCTCGCATGGCATTCAAAATAGCCAGAAATGCCACCCCCACATCCGCAAATACCGCAGCCCACATGGAGGCCATTCCCAGCGCCGCCAATCCCAGGACCGCCACCTTGACGCCGATGGCAAATACAATATTTTCCTTTACGATCACGAGGGTCTTTCGACTGATCCGAAGAGCCTGCGCAATTTTGGAAAGCCGATCATTCATAATGACAATATCTGCGGCTTCAATGGCCGCATCACAACCCAGCCCTCCCATAGCAATACCGATATCCACTCTGGCCAATACGGGAGCATCGTTCATTCCGTCTCCCACGAAAATCAGTTTTCCTTCTGTCTCCTCCAGGAGCTTCTCCATGGCTTCCACCTTCTGATCCGGAAGGAGCCTGGCCCTATATTCCGATATACCAAGCTTTTGCGCCACCTCTTTTGCCGCTTCTTCACGGTCTCCGGTGAGCATAACAATCCGTTTTATCCCCTCTGCCTTCCATTCCTCTATGGCTGCTGCCGCCTCTTCTTTGATCTGATCCTCGATCACGATATATCCCAGATATACCTTGTCTGCAGTCCCACCCTGTGTTCCTGCCGCAACATGACACACGGTACCCGCGGAATCCCCCGGTTCCACCGCAACCCCTTGCTGCGTCATCAACGTTTCATTACCCACCAGAATCTCCGGCACCGTTCCGGCTGCACCATCCCATATGTCCCCCAACGCGACTTCCCATCCGTCATTTTTCAAAACGGCACGTACACCATAGCCGGGAAGCTCTTCCACCTGTGCCACCCGATCAGGATCCACCGGGGTTTTACAGGCTTCCCGCAAAGCCACCGCAATGGGATGATTGGAGTAGCACTCCGCATATGCCGAAAGGAGCAGAAGTTTTTCTTCACTCATATTCTGTCCTACGGCAACGGTTTTGGTTACGGCAAAATTTCCTTTGGTCAATGTCCCTGTTTTATCACATACGATGGTATCCGCACCGGATAAAATCTCCAGAAAATTGCTTCCCTTGATCAGAATGCCGGCTTTTCCAGCTCCCCCAAGTCCGCCGAAGAAGCTCAAAGGTACACTGATGACAAGGGCACAGGGGCAGGAAATCACCAAAAAGGTCAGCGCCCGGTACAGCCACATCCCCGGTGCCGCATCCGCCTCCGGAGGAAGCAGCTGTATTGCCGATGCCAGTGTTATAATAAGCGGGGGTAAAACAGCCAGAATAACAGCCAGGATCACCACCACAGGCGTATAATACCTGGCAAAACGGCTGATAAATCTCTCTGTTACCGCCTTTTGGGAGGCGGCATTTTCCACCAGCTCCAGAATCTTACTTACGGTGGACTGGGAGAATTCCTTCGTCACCTGTATCATAAGCATTCCCTGCCCATTGATACAGCCGCTGATGACCTCTGATCCCTTCATCACGTCTCTGGGCAGGCTCTCGCCCGTCAATGCCTTTGTATCAAGACTGCTGCTGCCTTCCAGAACCGTACCGTCCAAAGGGATCCGCTCTCCCGGTCTTACAAGAATACACTCTCCCGCCTTAACCTCCTCCGGCTCCACAGTATTCTCTCCGCCCTCACGCAGTACTCTGGCAAAATCCGGACGAATGTCCATCAGCTCCCGGATAGACTTGCGGGAACGCCCCACCGCATAGGACTGGAACCACTCGCCCACCTGATAAAACAGCATGACCACTACGGCTTCATGGTACTCTCCCACCAAAAATGCTCCTACGGTGGCGATCAGCATCAGAAAGTTTTCATCGAAGATCTGTCCTCCCGCAATATTTCTGACTGCCTTTTTTACCACATCTCCGCCAATCACCCCATAGGCGGCCAGGTAAAGGAGCAGGTTCGGAAAGTTTACCTTACATGCATGATCCATCCACATCGCCACAGCAAACAAAACCGCACCGATCAAAATCTTATACAGTCTTTTCTTCAGCTTTCTTGTCATCACGTTATTTTTCCAGAACCTCCACATCCGGCTCATATTTCTTCACGATTTTTTTGACCTGTCCCAACAGACCGGCTGCCTTGTCATCCTCCACTTCCACAGTCAGCTTCTGCGTCAGCAGTGCTACCGTACTCTTGCTGACTCCGGTCAGCTTTCCCACCTCTTCCTCTATCAATGCCGCGCAGTGGGCACAATCCAGATCCTCCAAAATAAATACTTTCTTCATACCCTATCTCTCCTTTATTCTCAAATACCACTTAGGAAATGAGGATTACACCAGCATTTCCCTAAGGACTTCCGGTACCTTCACCGACACTCACCGTATCCTCATACTTGATCCGATATACCCTTGCCAAAGAATCGTTGATCCTCTCCTCGCTGATGGTTCCCTCCAAAACGGCAGCCAATACGCCTTCATACGCAAGCTCAAAATCCTCCGGCATCAGAATCATATCTGCGCCCGCCCGCAGTGCTTTGATAGCAGCTTCATCCGCACCGTAATACTCTGTAATGGCTCCCATATTCATAGCATCGGTGATCACCACACCGTTATATCCCAGCTCGTTTCTCAAAATATCCGTAATCACCACATCCGACATGGTTGCAGGTGTATTGTCGCCGGTGATCTGCGGGTACGCCGCATGGGTTACCATGATCATCCGTGCTCCTCCTTCAATTCCTGCAATAAAAGGCTTTAGCTCCCTGGCTCTTAGCTCTTCCGGCGAAATCTCGATCACAGCCTGGGTCTCATGGGTATCCTTACCTGCTTCTCCCAAACCGGGAAAATGCTTCAAACAGGCTGTGATATTGCTATCCTCCAGTCCGGCCACCGCAGAGGGTACCATGGAGGACACAACACTTTCCTCTCCGCCAAATGTCCTGTCACCCAAAGCAGTGTTATCTTCATTCGTCAAAATGTCGGCTACAGGTGCAAAATCCACATTAAATCCGTACTTTGTAAGATAGGATGCCACTGTCTGCATCGCATTGTAGGCTGCACCGGGATCTCCCCCGCTTCCCACCTGTGCCATGGGACCTACATTCTCCAGATCCAGCGCTTCTGCCAGTCTTGCCACCTTACCGCCTTCTTCATCTACACCCAGAAAAATGGGATACTTACTGTAAGACATGGTATTGGCCAGCATCTCTGTGATCTGAGATTCCGATTGAATATTATCCGCAAAATAAATCAGTCCGCCCACCGGATACTGTTCCAGGGCCTCCTTCGTTCCTTCTCCTGCCTGTACCGCGGTTCCCACACCGGTAATGGCTTCCGGTGTCACAAAAAACAATCCTGCCACCTTCTCTTCCAATGTCATGGCTGCGATACAGGAATCCACAACTTCTTCCAGAAGATCCTCCTCGGTATATTCCACTACCTCTTCCTCAACCTGCTCCACCACAACTTCTTCTTCCTCTTCTTCCATTTGGGAGATCTGCTCCTCTATCTCATCCTTTTGTTTCTGCTCGTTGATACGCCCCGAAAGAAAACGAGCCAAAAAGATCCCCCCTACCGTTACAGCCGCCAGGGTCACAACCAGTCCCACATATGCCAATACCTGATTTCTGATTCGTCTCTGTCTTCTGTATTCTCTGCGCTCATCCGGTGTCATTTCATCATCTTCATAGAAACCCATCGTTTTAAACTACTCCCTTATCACGTTTCCCTCAGTATAGCAAAATCAGAAGCGGGTATCAATCTTTTTCATCGATACCCGCTTCTATACTGTCATTTCCAATGGCTCACCCTCCATAGATGTAATATATTATTCACTTGTAACTCGTTTTCTTTCCATCTCGTCATCTGTGTACTCTTCGTACCGTAATGTGCTTCTTTACGCTATCCCATTACCTCTTCCTGATGTACTCGAAACGATATCCTGATTATCTTCATCAATCACTTGATATCTACTAACCATACTCCCTTTTCTCACTGTGTAAATCATGTACAACTGTGTAAACCATGTATAACTAATACATACACTTATTGATGAGGATAATCTATAACCGACCTTTCATTCTGTACTTTTATCTTTGGTATTTTATAGTACTTTTCTTTTGTGCTTAACGATATATCTCTTTCGTATCTGTCTGATCTGTTCTGTCGTACTTCTCGTTAAACTCCTCTCTTGTACATATCATGAATTTGTCTTTCGTACTTTACTGTAAATCTACTCCGGTTGTACTTCTCCAGCTGATGCAATTCGTCTGATCGTACTTTCCTATGTACTCTACTTCCCGTACTTATCTCTATTCATTCGTACTCTGAAAAATCGGTTACCTTCAAACTTTATACTTCTCTAGCTTACGTTTTCGGTGGTCCGTACCTTCCTTTCTTCTGTATTTTTTGTTCTTCATCTCTTGTTTATGGGTTCATTATAATACTCTATATTACATTTGTCAACATGTTTTTTGAAAATTTTTAAAATTTATTTGATGTTTTCTGTAGTTTTATGTCCATTTTTTTCTAAGATGCATTTTGTTTGTTTATTAACATTTTTTGTTGACTGATTTCTGATTATTTTTCTTGGCTTTATTCAACAAAGTACGGGGGTCAAACCTCAACCCCCGAATTACATTCTTTTTGTATCAGCTTACAGTCTTGCCACCACAAAAATATTGTAGATGGCCCGGATCGCTTCTTCAAAATCGCTGTTGGTAACACCGATGATGATGTTCAGCTCACTGGAGCCCTGGTCAATCATCTTCACATTGATATTGGCATGAGCCAGTGCGGCAAATATTCTCCCTGCCGTTCCTCTGGTGGATTTCATCCCCCGACCTACCACCGCAATCAGCGCCAGATCTGCCTCTATGTCGATGGCATCCGGTCTGGCCAGACGGTGAATCCCCGTCACTACCTGCTGTTCCTTATCAATAAATTCGTCCTGGTGGACAAACACTGTCAAGGTATCGATACCGGAAGGTACATGTTCAAAAGAAATTCCGTTGTCTTCAAATACATTCAGCACCTTTCTTCCGAAGCCGATCTCCGAGTTCATCATATCTTTTTCAATGTTGATGGCGCAAAAACCTTTTTTTCCGGCAATCCCGGTAATAACGTATTTGGATTTCTGGCAGGTGCTTTCCACAATCCAGGTACCGGCATCTTCCGGCTTATTGGTATTTCGAATATTGATGGGGATGCCTTCCTTACGCACAGGGAAGATAGACTCCTCATGGAGCACCGTAGCACCCATGTAGGAAAGCTCCCTTAGCTCTCTGTAGGTAATGGTCTCGATTACTTCCGGATTCTCAATGATCCCCGGATCGGTGATGAGAAATCCGGAAACATCCGTCCAGTTTTCATACACATCGGCATGTACTCCCTGCGCTACGATGGAGCCGGTGATATCTGAGCCTCCCCTGGAAAAGGTTTTGATGGATCCGTCCGGCATGGATCCGTAAAAGCCGGGGATCACTGCTCTGTCATACTTGGCCAGTCTGGCGGCAAGCACCTTTTCCGTCTTCTCACTGTCAAAGCTTCCGTCTTCCTTAAAGAAAATAATCTCCGCCGCATCCACAAAGGCAAATCCCAGATAATCTGCCATAATAATGCCGTTTAAATACTCTCCTCTGGAGGCGGCATAATTCTCTCCGATGGTCTTCTTAAATCCGGCCTCTATCTTCTTAAACTCTTCCTCCAACGACAGCTCCAGCTCCAGGCCCTTGATAATATCGTCGTATCTGGCTTTGATGCTTTGCAGCATGGATCCGAATTCTTCGCCTTCTTCCGCCATATGGTAGCATTCATACAGCATATCCGTCACCTTCGTATCTCCCGGAAATCTCTTCCCCGGCGCCGACGGTATCACAAATCTCCTGTCTTCCTCTGCCTGTACGATTTCTGCGACCTTGCGAAACTGTTGCGCATTGGCCAAAGAACTTCCACCGAATTTTACTACCTTTTTCATACTTCCCTCACAATCTGTCCCGGATTTTATGTCTCTTTAGGCAAAAAGCCTTTCTATCAGCAAATGTCCTTCTTCCACCACGATTCCCGTTGCTTCCGCCGTCTTTTCGCTGTATCCTCTTGTCTGCGGCAAACGCTCTCCCGCGCCCGGGCCAAGGTTTTCGTTGCTGTCATAATCGTCATAACCATTACAGCTGTCATACAGCAAAAACGGAACTTTGTCGCCCGTATGCGTTCTGACACTGATGGGCGTGGGATGATCCGGAAGGATCAGCAGCCGATATCTCTCCCCACGGCCATCCAGTTCCTTTAACAGCGGATCGATCAGCCTTGTATCCAGATATTCTATGGCCTGTACCTTCTTTGCGGCATCTCCCTGATGCCCCATTTCATCCGGTCCTTCCACATGAATGTACACAAAGTCATATCCTTTTTCAAACAGCCCTTCTATGGCCGCTGCCGCTTTCCCTTCATAATTGGTATGCAGACCGCCGGTGGCTCCCGGTACATCCACGGTACCCATACCGGCACCTACGGCAATCCCCTTGAGCAAATCCACCGCAGAAATGACCATACCCTTTTTTCCTGTTTTTTCTTCAAAGGAAGTCAGAGACGGCTTCGTCCCCGCTCCCCAGAACCAGCAGCAGTTGGCGGGTGCAAGTCCCTTGGCTCTTCGTTCCCGGTTCAGGGGATGATCCTTTAATATCCGATAGCTGCGCAGCATCATTGCCCTCAGGACCTCTTCCTTGGGAAGATAATCCCCGATCCGTTTTCCCAGTATATCATGGGGCGGCGTCAGTTCTGCAACCCGTCCTTCCTTCCAGATCAGGCAATGACGATAACTGATCCCCGGATAAAAATGATACGCCTGCGTTTCCAGCTCCTGTTTTACCGCTTCCAGAAGAATGGCACTGTCCCGGCTGTCAATCTCTCCGGAGCTGTGATCTAAGATCCGCAGGTTTTCAAAATCCTCGTCCTCTTCCGTCAGGGTTACAAGATTGCACCGCAGAGCCACATCCCCCGGCTCCATGGCAATCCCCATACTGAGGGCTTCCAGGGGAGATCTCCCCGAGTAATATTTGAAAGGATCGTACCCCATGACCGCCAGATTGGCTGTGTCACTTCCCGGCTGCATTCCTACGGGAATGGTGCGCACCATCCCCATGTCCGCCTTACGACTCAGTCGGTCCATGGTCGGTGTACAAGCATACTCCAGAGGAGTTTTGTTCTGAAACTCCGGCAACGGCAGATCTGCCATGCCGTCTCCCAATACTACGATATATTTCATGCTACGCCTCCATACGAATACGGGTGATCAGATCGGAAAGTGCTTCCGCTTTCCTCTCAAATTCCTTTTCTGTCATTTCATCCGTCACAAATCCGAATTCACCCTCAATAACACGAAGGAATTCTCTGTTTCCAAACAGTTCCTTTACCGTCTCTTCACTGCCTTCCCCCACTCTTACAAAAAAACGCCTGGAGGATTCCTTCACATCCGCCAGCTTCACATCCTCCTGCTCCCAGATACAGGTGATGGTCTTGCCGATGTGTCTTGCACAGTCTACGATATCGGAAACCACGGCGCTGGCTGTGGGCAGTTTCCCGGCGCCCCTGCCGTAATACATGGAGTTGCCCAGCATATTACTCTGAATAAAAATGGCATTATACACTCCCGTAACGGAATACAGAGGATGCTCCTTATCGATCATAAAAGGCGCCACCATGGCCACATAGCCCTTGTCGGTTTCCCGGCTCTGTGCCAGCAGCTTAATGGATTTACCAAGAAGGGCTGCATACTTAAAATCCTCTGCCGTGATCTTCGTAATTCCTTCCGTATAAATTTCTTCATATTTTACGTTTTTTCCGATCATCAAAGAAGAGAGAATCGCAATTTTGCGGCAGGCATCATAGCCTTCCACATCCGCTGCGGGATTTCTTTCCGCATAGCCCTTTTCCTGGGCCTCCCTTAATACCTCTTCAAAGCCCGCACCATCCTTATCCATCTTTGTCAATATGTAGTTTGTGGTACCGTTTAAGATGCCCGTTACCGCCTGAATGCGTTCCGCCGTAAGAGAGTAATTCAAGGGACGGATGATCGGAATACCGCCTCCCACACTGGCTTCAAACAAATAATTGCATTTGTTGTCTTTTGCGATCTTAAGCAGCTTTGGACCGTGTGCCGCTACCAATTCCTTATTGGAGGTACAGACGCTTTTTCCGCTCATCAGAGCCCGCTTGGAAAATGTATATGCCGGCTCCAAGCCACCCATGGTCTCACAGATAATATCCACCTCCGGGTCGTTCAGGATCAGTTCCACATCCTTCACAATCTTGTCCTTGTAAGGATCATCCGGAAACTCCTTCAGATCCAGGATATACTTAATCCTGATCTCATCTCCCGCTTTTTTGCCGATCTCGTTTTTGTTTTTCTCGATTACCTCCACTACGCCGCTTCCCACGGTTCCGTAGCCAAATACCGCAACCTGTATCATGTTCCGCCACCTCTTATTCTTAAGCTATTCTTTTGCCGCAATCTTGATATGATGTACGCCCTGCTGCTTCTCCATGGCCTCCACCATACCCGAAATATCTCCGGTGGTGGAAAGCACCTGTGCGCTGATGCTGAGTGCCGCCACACCGTTGATCGGTATGCTCTGATGAATCGTCAGAATGTTGGCACCATAATCCGCAATGACCTTCAATACGTCCGAAAGTGCTCCGGGCACATCGTCCATATTAAAGGTCAATGTAATCGTTGTTCCCTGAAAGCTGTCATGAAAATGGAAAATATCATCCTTGTATTTGTAAAATGAACTGCGGCTGATTCCCACACAGTCCACAGCTTCCTGAATGGTTTCGGCCTTTCCCGTCTCAATCAGCTTCTTCGCCTCCACTACCTTCAGTAAAACCTCCGGTACTGCTTTTCGCTTTACCACAAAATATTTGGCAGCTTCCTTCATTCGGGCCTCCTGCATTGCTGTTTGTCTATCGCGTACATTTGTATGCCAACGAAGGATATTCTATCACAGGTATAAGTGCTTTGCAAGGTCTTTCTTATATTTTTTTAAGTTTTTCATTCTCCTCCCGGAATCATACCAGAGGATACTTGTCTGTCAATCCCGCCACGATTCCGCGGGCCTTAGGAATACCGCTTTCACCGCCCTTAATGACTGCTGCCACAGCCTCTGCTATCAGGTCCATATCCTCCGTATTCATCCCTCTGCTGGTAACTGCCGGTGTTCCCAGACGAATTCCGCTGGTAACAAAGGGCGACTTGGGATCGTTTGGAATGGCATTTTTATTTGCCGTAATGTGGGCACTTCCCAGCCACTTTTCAACCTCCTTACCGGTCAGACCAAATCCGGTCAGATCTAGCAGCATCAGGTGATTGTCGGTTCCTCCGGAAACCAAATCGATCCCTCTTTCCAGCAGTCCCCGGGACAGTGCTTTGGCATTCTCCACAATGGCTCTCTGGTAGAGACGGAATTCTTCACTTAAGGCTTCCTTGAAGCATACCGCCTTGGCGGCGATCACATGCATCAGCGGCCCTCCCTGGGTTCCCGGGAAGATGGCCTTGTTGAAATTGTATTTTTCGTTTGCTTCCCTGTTGGCAAGGATCAGACCCCCTCTGGGACCCCGCAGGGTTTTATGGGTGGTAGAGGTGACCACATCCGCATAAGGAACAGGATCGGGGTGCAGACCTGCCGCCACCAGTCCCGCGATATGCGCCATATCCACCATCAGAACGGCTCCCACCTCATCTGCCGTCTCCCGGAATTTCTTAAAATCTATGGTTCTGGCATAAGCGGAGGCACCGGCGATGATCATCTGAGGACGATGCTCCCGTGCCGTTTCCCGCAGCTTGTCATAATCTATAAATCCGTTCTCATCCACACCGTAGGGCACGATATGAAAATACTTTCCGGACATGTTTACGGGACTTCCATGAGTCAGATGTCCTCCATGGGCCAGATTCATACCCATGATCGTATCTCCCGGCTTCAGAACGGCAAACTGCACGGCCATATTGGCCTGCGCCCCCGCATGAGGCTGTACATTAGCATAGTCACTGCCAAACAGCTCTTTTGCTCTGGCAATGGCAATCTCCTCCACTTCATCCACATGCTCACAGCCGCCGTAATAACGTTTCCCGGGATACCCTTCCGCGTATTTGTTTGTCAGAGGACTTCCCATGGCTGCCATCACTGCCTTACTCACCCAGTTTTCGGAGGCAATTAACTCCAGATGATCGTTCTGCCTCTTCATCTCCTTTGTGATGGCCTGTGCAATTTGCGGGTCCGCTGACATGATTTCTTCAAATGCATACATAATTGATTCCTCCTGTTGCTTCAATATACAAATCTAACCTGCTGATGGTGTGTAAATACTCTGATCTCCGACGTTTCCGCCTTTACCTCTCCGTCTGTCTGCACCCACATGGGAGCCTTTGTCCGTATTGTGATCTCTCTCACACGCAGCTGCTGTACCTCCCTAAACTTTATATGATTCCCCGAAAAAGCCGTTGGCAGAATCCGCAAAATCCGCAGCTTCGATGCATCGGAGGCCACACAGATGTCCAGCAGTCCGTCATCATCCTTAGCATCCGGGCAAAATTGGAAGCCGCCGCCGGCATACTTATGAACCATGCTGGAAATAAATACGATCTTTTTAAGCTTCTTTCTTTTTTCTCCGTCGATCACGATCTCCCCGTCCGCAAATTTCAAACGGATCAGCTGCTTTAAGGCGATTCCCAGATAGGTCAGCTTTCCCAGCCCACAGCGGTTAAAATAATCCTTCACCGTAGAGCGAAAGGTCTCCGCACAGACAGCCGCATCAAAGCCGATACCACAGGAGGACAGGAATCTTCTCTCCGGCACCTGAATTTCCTTCCCGTAATACCAGGCATTGCGATACTGCACCACGCCTACATCCATACGCCGTTCCTCTTTTCCCGTAAGGATCTTTGCAAGGGCCTCCCCGGGATCCCTGGAGATTCCAAGAGCCCTGGCCAGATCATTGCTGGAACCGGTGGGAATATAGCTGAAAATCACCCGATCAAAATCCCTGACCTCCTGCAGGGCTTCATTCATGGTTCCGTCTCCGCCCAGGACCACAAGATGGGGATCCTCCCCCTTATCCTCGTATTCTCCTACCACCTCTGCCACCAGCTCCGAGATATGCCCCATTCGCTCGGAAAACCGAACATCGTAGGCAATACCCTGAGCGTCCAGAAGAGGCTGAATCTTCTTCCAGTATTTTTTTCCCCTGCCCGACCGGGAATTGGGGTTGACGATAAAATGATACATATTGCGTCCTCTTTGCGTATGTTAATTGAAATTAAAAAATCTTTGACACAGCTTATAGCCCTCCACAGAGATCCTTCTTCCCCCTTTACCCGGAAGATTCATGGCGTTGCCCAGAAGTCCGTAACGGAGTCTTCTCCAGATTCCCGCATCCCTGCCCTTCAAATATTCCCACAAATCTTTCTTTTTTGCAAGACTTTCCTCCGTATCCGCACGTATCAGCATAATGGAAGAAATGGTGGTGATAATATCCAGATAATTAAGCATATAGCTTCTGCACTTTCTGTTTCCCGCCAGCTGTTGCTTATGCTCCACCAGATATTCCATCATCAGCCTGTTGACCTTCAGCTGCTGGTCGATCCTGCCGATCATGACCTGTTCATTCACCGACTGATCGGCCCGGCCGATATAATAACGGTAAAAATTCACATCCAGATAGTACATCTCCTTCACATAGGGCAAGGGCTCGAAAACATACATATTATCCACATAGAATGTATGCTCCGGCAGCTTCAGACCGCATTCCCGCAGCAGACCCGTGCGGTAGATCACCGAATGCATCAATATGTACTGGCCTTTTCTGAAGCGGCCCACATCCTTCCATGTGAAAACCACATTCTCCGGCAGCGTCCGATGATAACGCATGACCCTGCATTTTTTTACCCCTTCTTTTTCATAGACAAAGTTGCTGATGAACATGTCGATCATCCGACCCTGATTCAAAAGCTCCCGCAGTCTGTCCAGAATGGCCAGATAGGCGTCCTCTCTGACCCAGTCATCACTGTCCACCACTTTGAAATACAGGCCCTTGGCCTGCTCGATCCCGGCATTTACACCGGAGCCGTGTCCTCCGTTGGGCTTATGAATGACTCTCACCACGGAGGGGTACAACCTTGCGTACCGGTCTGCAATCTGTGCTGTTTTATCCGTTGAGCCGTCATCCACAATGATAATCTCCACATCTTCTCCGCCCTTCAGCAGCGAATCGATGCATTTTTTCATATAGCTTTGAGAATTATAGCAGGGAACTGCTATCGAAAGTACTTTCATCCGTTTCCTCCATTCCTGTCATTTCCCCTGTCTTCCTTTCTTCTTCCAAGGCAGCCCTTCCCTGTCGGATATTCAAATATCCGGCATAGGCGGCAAAGGCAGAGGGTAAAGGATAGTTTTCTTCCGTTTCCCTGCCTTTGGCAAAGATCCACCCGGCCCTGTCTGCCGTAAGCTTCACAGAGGAAAACTCGTCCACCCGAATTATATATCCTTCCATATGCCACTCTATGTGTGTAAATATATGCTTTGCGGGG
This sequence comes from Lachnospiraceae bacterium, assembly GCA_017396675.1. Classification (GTDB taxonomy): domain Bacteria; phylum Bacillota; class Clostridia; order Lachnospirales; family Lachnospiraceae; genus SFDP01. The sequence goes on along the minus strand of JAFQLB010000076.1, from coordinate 14,700 downwards.
GGCAGACGGCGGATCCGCAAAGGCTTCAGTCCCATGGACTCCAAATATGTAAGAACCTCCTTCCGGCTCCGGCTTCCGGAAAGCGAAGGAAATTCATACATGCCCGCCAGCAGGCCTTTTTCCGGCCGCTTCAAAAGTGCTGTTTTGTCCTCATCCTGCAGGATCAGAATCGTCCTCTTCTCTATCTTCCTGCCCTTCTTCGGTGCTTTTTTCGGATACGCCTCTTCCCCTCCCTCAAGATGGACCCGGCACATCCCCTTCCACGGACATTCTTCACATCCGGGTTTCCCTGCGGGAAGACAAACAGTGGCTCCCAGCTCCATCAATGCCTGGTTAAAATCACCGGGGCGACTCTTAGGTATGACGGTTTTTAATCTTTGCGCTATTTCTTTTTTCGTGCTTTCTTTGGAAACATCCCGTTCATCCCCGGTCAATCTGCTCAGCACCCGCAATACATTGCCATCCACCGCGGGAACGGGCTGACCATAGGCGATGGAAGCAATGGCACCCGCCGTATAGCTTCCGATCCCCGGTAATGTCAGCAGCTCTTCATACCGATTTGGCATACGGCCGCCGTATTCTTCCATGATCTGCATCGCTGCCTTCTTTAAATTTCTCGCCCTGTTATAATACCCCAGACCCTCCCACAGCTTCAGCAGTCTTTCCTCTTCTATGGAAGCTAAGCTTGCCACATCCGGTACAGCCTCCATAAATCTTGCAAAGTAAGGCTTTACCGCCTCCACCCGGGTCTGCTGCAGCATGATTTCGGAGATCCAGACATCATATCCTTGGGGGTGTTCTCTCCAGGGAAGTGCTCTGTGCCCCTTATCATACCAAGCCAGAAGGGGTGCCACACAGACCTGATATTCCCATGCATATTCCAGCACCACCGGCACCGGTTCCCCTATGCTCATACCCTCCGGCGTCACCCTGCTTTCATAGGCAAGCACGGATACGCCCGCTCTTGCCGCTTCCCGCAGGCATTTTGCAAAGGCGGCATGCTGCCTTTCATTGGGCGTAAAAAAAGAAACCTTGGACATCTGGATGACAAACAGAATATATGTCTTATATCCGGACTGTCCGGCTGCAATCAGCTCATTTACATGTCTGACCGCCCGTTCTGAGGGGGCGTCCGGAAAAGAAACCACATTTCCCTCCTCCAAGGTCACACCCTTGACTTCCATCAACGCATTTCCTTCGGAGGTCTTTATGTAAAAATCAAATCGGGAGTCTCCGTATGTATATTCCGGTCTGATTTCTTCTATGTCTTTGAAAAGCCCGGATCCCACCAGCCATTCCCCCACCGCTGCATTGGGGGCCTGGGAATCCATGTTGACAATGCGGTTCCCTTTTCTGACAGCCACCAGGTCGTATCTGGTCTTACGCCCGCCTTTGATTCCCGCTTCCCCCTCCCTCTGCCCCTCATCGGACAAAAAGACACAGGCACCGGGAAGAAGAAGCTCTCTGCAGCGCCCCGTATTTTTCACATGCACGATTTCTTCTCTGCCCTCTATCTCCACATGGGCAATAAACCGATTGGGTCGTGACAGAAACCGTCCTTCTACGATTTTTTTATACTTCATGATACTTTCTCACTATCCGCGACTGCCCTCATATCTTTCTTTCATCACAAGACAGGTCATCAGCTCCTGAAACCGTTTCTCTGTCTCCGATTCCGGAATCTCCACATCCAAAGCAACCGCCATGGTGGTAATCATTGCATCGGTGATCCTGTGGTGGAGGCCGTTTAAGATATTGATCCGCTCACGGCAGGTTTGTGCATCCAGAAACTCTGCCAGGGCGGGATCCAGTGTTTCCTCCACTTCCTCACCCAATTCCTGCACTCTTTCAAATCTGTGCGCCTGCCCGGCGCCCGGATACTTTTCTTTGTCCAGAATCTCCGTAAAACTGTCAAGAGGCCGCACATAAATCCTGCAGTCACCGTACAGGGCCCGGTAAACCACCATCTCTTCCCCGCTTTCACTGTGCTGTGCCAGATGCAGTACGCGGTACAGTTCTCCTTTGAAATGACGATAAATTTCATTTATCTCGGGTATCATACCATCCCTCACTTTATTTCTTTCTTGTTCTTCCGTACCCTTTCAGGTGCCGGACAGCGGCACCACATACGATTATACTGAAAAAATCCGACCTTGTCATGTATTATCCCGGATTTCCCCGCAGAAATTTTTGTAAATCCTATTTTTTTATTTTGGACTGTGTTACCAGGCTGGCCAGATAGCCGAAAATCAGAGCACCGCTGCAGCCTACCGCACCGGCCGTAAATCCTCCCGCAAACAGACCCAGAATACCATCCTTGTCCACTGCCTCCTTGACTCCCTCCATTAATACATGGCCAAATCCAAGAAGGGGAACGGTAGCGCCGCCTCCCGCAAATTCCACAAAGGGTCCGTAGATCCCAAGGGCACTGAGAACCGCCCCCGTACACACCAGAAGTACCATGATCCGTCCCGGCATCAGCTTTGTTTTTTCCATCAGAAGCTGAACCAGAGCACAGATGCATCCGCCTGTCACAAAAGCAATGATATATTCCATGCTTCACTCTCCTTTTTCTTCCCGCTTCCTCGCACCGCTTTCTCCTGTCATGGACCCTGTAGCCCTTGTCGAGTCATTTCCCGGCAGCACAAAAAATAGCAGATATTTCTATCTACTATCTCTCAAAAAATAAAAATTATACATGATGATACATGAGCATATATGATTATGCACGGTTTCCGGCGAAAGGAATCTGTGCCAGCACCACTGCCGAAAAAACCAGCACGCAGCCCAGAATCTGACGCGGTGTCAGCACCTCTCCCAGAAGGATCCAGCCTGCCAGTACGCAAACCACGGATTCAAGGCTGAGAATCAGAGAGGCGATGGCGGGATTCATATCCTTTTGCCCCAAAATCTGGAAGGTGTAGGCCACTCCGCAGGAAAGCACTCCCGAATATAAAATCGGAACGGCACAGGCCGCAATATCGGACCACAGCGGCTGTTCCAGCAGGAATGCCCCTGCCGTACAGACGATACCGCTGAAAAAAAACTGCAGACAGGCCAGCTTGACCCCGTCCGCCCTGGACACAAAGTAATCAATGACCAGAATATGTACGGAAAAGCACATGGCGCAAATAAAGACCAGCAGGTCTCCTCTGCCCGGATATAACCCTTCTGTCATACAGAGGAAATAGATGCCCACAGCCGCCAGCACCACGCCTGCCCAAACGTTTGGCAGGACCCGCTTTCCCGCAAACATTCCCAGAAGGGGAACGATCACAATATATAGCGCAGTGATAAAGCCCGCCTTTCCAACGGTGGTGTAGAGCATCCCGTACTGCTGAAACAGGGATGCGGTACACAGCGCCCCACCACAGCAGATCCCTCCCAGCAGGAGGGTTTTTCTCTGCTGCTTTGTCTCTTCCTTTTTGCTCTTTGCCACAAAAGGTAATAAGACCGTGCCTCCCAGTAAAAATCGGCAGGCAGAAAAGGTCAGCGGTCCCACATACTCCATACCGGCACTCTGAGCGGTAAAAGCAACTCCCCAGATCAGCGCCGTCAAAAACAGCAGTCCGCTTTTTTTCATCTGTATTGTTTTCATGGAGCTTTCCGATTCCGAAAAAGACCTGCAATCTCCTCTGTAATCTCCCGGATGTCCTTTCCTTCACAATCAATGGTGACGTCGGCATAAGACTCATACAGCGGAATTCTCTCCCGGTACAACCCTTCCAGATCCTGTCCCGGCTTCATTGCCACTCCTCTTTTGCTTAGGTCTCCCAGACGCAGCGCAATGGAAGGCAGTGTAAGCTGCAGATAGACGATCTGCCCCATGGCCTTATAATGAACCATGGCATCCCTGCCGTAGATTGCACTCCCTCCTGTGGCGATTACCGTATTTTCCGCGTGGATTCCCGCATTCACACGCTCCTCGATCTTCAGGAAGCCTTCCTGTCCATGGTCTGAGATGAGCTCATGCAGAAGCTTTCCCTCCTGCTCCTGAATCAACAGATCCGCATCCAGAAACTGAAACCCCAGGCGTTTGGCAAGAACCACGCCCACTGTACTCTTCCCCGCTCCCGGCATACCGATCAGTACGACATTTTTCTTTTTTTCTTCCATCTCACTTATCCCAGCCAGGCGATTACTTCTACTTCACAAAGCACGGACTTGGGCAGCTCCTTTACCGCCACACAGCTTCTTGCAGGCTTTTCCGTGAAATATTTTCCATACACACTGTTAAAATCGGCAAAATCCTTCATATCGGCCAAAAAGCAGGTGGTCTTCACAACACTGTTATAATCCGTACCGGCCTCTGCCAATACGGCACCCAGATTCTTCACAACCAGCTCTGCCTGTTCTCTGATATCCGCTCCCTCCACTTCACCGGTGGCGGGATTGATGGGGATCTGTCCCGAAGAAAAGAAGAGTTTATCTGCAATAATTCCCTGAGAATAGGGTCCGATGGCGGCAGGCGCCTTGTCCGTTGCAACTTTTTTCAGCATACCTCTTCCTCCTGTGGTTCTGTTACTGTCTCTTGACACGGTAGGAAATCAGTATACCAGTTTCAAAAAAAAATCTCAAGAGGAGAAACGAAGGTCGTGCGGAGTGTCCGAATACAGTTCCCTCTTCACACCGCTTCCAGCACCACCCCATGGGCAATACCGGGCACACTTTTTCCCTCATTAAAGCTGGTCTTACTGAGCAGGGCTCCGGTGGGGACGAACAACACCCGTTTCCATATTTTTTCTTCCAGATTCTTAAGAATATAGGCGGAAAGAACCGTTGCAGCACAGCCGCAGCCGCTGCCTCCCGCATGGGTGTCCTGTGTCCCGGAATCATAAATCTCTATGCCGCAGTCTGTATGAAGCTGTGAAATATCCGTGTTTTTCTCCCTCAGCAGATCGATCAGCGCCTGTTGGCCCACAGAGCCCAGATCACCCGTAATGATCTTATCATAGTATTCCGGCGTTCTTCCGAAATCTTTCAGATGACGATCAATGGTATCTGCTGCCGCCGGTGCCATACAGGCTCCCATATTCATGGAATCCTTGATCCCAAAATCCACAATCCTCCCCGGTGTCAGCCCCGTGATCATGGCTCTGGTTCCTTTCTCCCGCTTCTTTGCCAATAAAAATGCGCCGCTTCCCGTCACCGTCCAGCTGGCTGACAACGGTCTCTGATTCCCGTAGTCGAGAGGAAAACGAAATTCCTTTTCCGCACTTGCAAAATGACTGGAGGTGACACAGAGTACCTGATCCGCAAATCCGCCTGCCACACAAATACTGCCCAGACAAAGGGAGAGGGCACTGGTAGAGCAGGCTCCATACAGTCCGAAAAGAGCCGTCCCATACGTACTTAAACCAAAGCTGGAAGCAATGGATTGTCCCAGCAGATCGCCGGCAAACAGATAACGCACCTCATCAATGGTGATCCCTGCCTTTTGAAGAACCAGCCAGACGGCTTCCTTCTGCAGCGTACTCTCCGCCTCCTCCCAGCAGCTGCCGCCGAACATATCATCTTCTCCAATCACATCAAACAGCTTTCCCAGCGGCCCCTGGCCCTCCTTTTTTCCTACGATGGAAGCACTCTGACGAATATATACGGGGGTTCCCAAACCAATGCTTTGCTTTCCCTGCATGAAAGAATTTTCCTGAAGCATACCAACTACCTTCTTTCTCTTTTTCATTTTTTCATTATTATGAGAAAAAATCAGAGTTTTATGCATAATAAAGGCAGAGAAGCAGCCATATTCATTGGTCTCTCACAGCAATGAATATCACCCCTTCTCTGCCCCTTCTTCCCTATACGGAAAAGCAGATTCTAAGAAAATGCCGGTGAAATCAGCATTTCCCTTACAGGAAAATATACTTACATACAAACAGCACGGCCAGTACGTACATCAGAGGCGTTACCTTTTTGGCATTGCCGGTAACCGTATTGATGATCACATAAGAGATCACGCCCATTGCAATTCCTTCGGAAATGCTGTACATAAGCGGCATGGACAGACAGCACAGATAAGCCGGGATGGCTTCCTTTGCATCCTCAAAATCAATTTTCAGGATAGAGGATACCATCAAAAATCCGACAAAAATCAGGGCCGGAGCCGTAGCAAAACCGGGAATGGCCGTAAAAATAGGAGCAAAGAAAATGGCAAGCAGGAACAGGAAGCCTGTTACGATAGAGGCAAGGCCCGTTCTTGCGCCTTCTCCCACACCCGCAGAGCTTTCCACAAATGTGGTCACCGTAGAGGTTCCCAAAACAGCGCCTGCCGTGGTTGCAATGGCATCTGACAGCAGTACCGGCTTGATCCTGGGCAGCTTGTCATTTTCATCCAGCATGTTGGCTTTGGAGGATACACCGATGACCGTACCAATGGTATCAAAAATATCCACAAACAGGAAGGAGAAGATGACTACCGCAAAGTTGAAAAAGCCAACACCTTCAAAATCCACCGCAAAGCACTGTCCGAAGGTCTTGCCGATGGCTGTAAAATCCGTCACTGCAAAGGTGGGAAAGAGGGAATAATATCCGTTCTCCACATCTACCACGTAAAGTCCCACTGCCTGTGCCAGCATACCCAACACCCATGTTGCCAGGATGCCGATCAGGATGGAGCCTTTCACTCGCTTGATAAACAGCACACTTGTAATAAACAGACCGATCAGAGCCAGTACGGCACAGATTCCCTGCGTATTCCAGTTGGCGGTAAAGTCTACATATGTAACCAGTGTTGAGGAATTGGAAACCACCAGATCGGCTCCCTGCAGTCCGATAAAGGCAATAAACAGACCAATTCCTGCGCTGACGCCCTTTTTCAGCGTACCGGGAATCGCATCGAAGATCGCTTCCCGCACATTGGTCAGCGACAGCAGGATAAAGATGATACCTTCAACAAAGACTGCCATCAGGGCGACCTGCCAGGAATATCCCATAATGCCGCACACGGTATAAGCAAAGTATGCGTTCAGTCCCATGCCGGGAGCCAGTGCAAACGGATAATTGGCCATTAATGCCATACAAACGGTACCGATAAAGGAAGCCAGACATGTGGCGATCAAAACCGCCGTCACATCCATTCCGGCATCTCCCAGCATGGAAGGATTCACTGCCAGAATATATGCCATTGTCATAAATGTGGTAATACCCGCAACCACTTCCGTTCTGACGGTTGTGTTGTTTTCCTTCAGTTTAAAATACTTTTCAAGCATGAACAATCTCTCCCCTCTTATTTCCCCTCGTAAGTGACTACGGAGGCAACCTCATATTTCTGCAGCCTGTCTCTCCCGTTCAATCCGGCCAGTTCCAGCAGAAAAATAACCTTTGCAACTTCTCCGCCCATTGCCTCCACCAGCTTGGCGCAAGCTTCCACTGTGCCTCCCGTGGCAATCAGATCATCCACCAGTACAACTCTCTGTCCCGGCAGAACAGCATCCTTATGCATCTCAATTTCTGCACTGCCGTATTCCAGATCGTAGGTGACGGAAATCGTCTCACAGGGCAGCTTTCCCTTTTTGCGGATAGGTACAAAAGGCTTTCCCAGTGCATATGCAATGGGCACACCGAAAATAAAGCCCCTCGACTCTGCTCCCGCAATCACGTCAAACTCGACACCCCGGAGCAGTTCAATCATGGAATCAATGGCCAGCTTCAAGCCCTCCGCATCCTGAAGAACACTTGTGATATCCCGGAAAATAATTCCCTTTTCCGGAAAATCGGGAATACTCCTTATGTATTGGTCAACCGACTTCACCCACATCCTCCTTTCTCACGCCCTTGCCGTGGTATTGTTGTTCATTTGCATATTTACACAGCGATTCACCGCTGCCGCAAATTACGGAAGCATTATATAATAATCCCGTCATCTTCGCAAGATGGGAAAATAGAACAAAGAATGATATCTTCCAATACTTTTTTTGTAAGATGTGATATAAGATTGGCGATTTGTCAGAGAGAGAAACCTGCATAAAATACAGCAGTATTTACGGCATTCCACATTCATCCGGCGTTTTCTTCAGGAAATACAGCATAAACGGAATACTCAGAAGACCTGTAAGCATATCTGCCACAGGCTGTGCCAACTGAATGCCTCTGAGCCCGAAGAAGCAGGTGCCGATCAGCAGAGCCGGAATCAGCAGAAGCCCCGACCGAAACATGGATAAAACAGCGGAGATACCCGGTTTACGAATACTCTGATACAGCATATTGGTAGGCACGGAAAGGGACAGAAAGACCACACCCAAACAGGCCCAGCGAAGGGCAAAGGCTCCGATTTCATTCACTTCCCGGCTTTCCTGGAAGGCATATACGATGGGCTTTGCAAAAAGGAACCCTGTCAGTGCCAATACACCGATGAGACAGGCAGAGGCTGCCATGGTAAACAGCAATCCCTGTTTCACCCGTTTGTACTTACCCGCCTGATAATTGAAGGAGGCCACCGGCTGGAAGCCCTGCCCCACTCCCAGTCCCACACACATCACAAAAGCGGAGAAGCGATTGACCACGCTCATGGCGGCAATGGCGGCATCTCCGTAGGACTTTGTAAGATTGTTCAAAAATCCGTTGGAAAAGGATGCCAGACCCTGTCTCACCATGGCGGGAAATCCGATCCTCATGATGGTTCCGTACATCCTGGCATTCCTGCTGACCGCATCCAGAGAAATATTTCCCTGGGCCATTTTTTTGTGAAAATACAGCAGAATAAAAAAACTGACAGCCTGGGAAGCGGCGGTGGAAATCCCCGCCCCCGAGACGCCCAGAGGAATGACGCGGATCAGCAAATAATCTCCGAAGATATTCAGTACGCCTCCGAAGGTGAGTCCGATCATGGCATAAAACGCCTTTCCTTCATATCTCAGATTGTTATTCAGAATAAAGGAGCATACAACCAGCGGGCAGGACAGCAGTACCCACAGTCCGTACTCTCTGGCATAGGGCATGATGGTATCCGTACTTCCCAACAGCCGCATCAGCGGATTCATGAAAATCAATCCCGTCACCGTCAGCGTACTGCCGGCGGCGATTCCCGTAAAAAATGCCGTAGATACATATTGAGATGCCTCTTTGGTGTCACGATCTGCCAGCGCCTTGGATACCATGGTGCCGGAGCCCTGACCCAGCATAAAAGAAACAGCCTGAATAATTGCCTGCAGTGTAAACAAAATTCCTGTGGCAGCCTGCTGGCTGGCGCCCAAGGTTCCCACAAAATAGGGATCCACCATGTTGTAAATACTTGTGATCAGCATAGAAACGGTGGTCGGAATCCCCAGCGTTATGATCAGACCGGGGACAGGCGTTGTTGTCATTTTTTTATAATACAGTTCTGTGGTGTGGGCGCTTGCAGTCATCTTCATACTCCTATATCTATGATTCCGATGGAATTCTATGACGAATAACGGAAAGAATTCTTTTCAGGGTCTCCTCCTCTTCCCGATTGCTCTCTGTAATCTCTATCAGCTCCACCGCGGGATGGTCTGTGACCTCCGGCCAGAACAACCGGGCAGGCGCCTGCAGGACTCCCAGAACAGGCGTACCGCCCTCCAGCTGTTGCAGGACAGCCCGACGAAACAAAAGCGCCTCTGCCTCGTTGGGTCCAAGCTCGTCCATAACCACCAGCGAGCAGTCCCTGCATTGCACCAGTGCCCTGCATCCCAGAAGATTGAACCGATCCCGGACGCAGCTGATTTTACGGTTTTTCCCGTTTACGCCGTTCCCTTCTCTGCCGCACAGAAACAAAAGCGTTTCCTCATCAAACGACGGTTCCCCGTTTACGCCGAGCAGATGCACGGAATATCCGTTTTTCAAAAACGCATCCGTTCTCACCGTAAAGAAACCGCCTGCTTTTCCGTCAAAATCATTAAGCACCTTCCTGACCAGGGTGGATTTTCCCACCTGCTTTTTTCCGGTCAAAAAAACATGCCGCACCATCACTTAGCTCCTTATCCTTTCATCATTTTGTCCCGTGTGCTTCCAACGGGTGTTCCAAAATACCTCCCGGTCACACTCTCCGGTCTCCTACCCGGTAATCCGGCCGCTCCCTGCGGTCTCGCACATCCCACAGAATCCTTGCATAGGAGGAATCCGTAATTTCCCGTACAAATCCCTCTTCATCTCTGTGCGCCAACAGCCAACCCATGACCTTATCCCCATTCTCTTTCGTAATTTCCTCTGAGGGCAGCATATGCTCCATTATAAACTCCACATACTCCTCATCCGGACGGATCAGGAGCTCCCGGCGGTGATGCTCGTAGCTGGTCTCCGGATGATATCCCAAAAGAAAAAGGATGTTGAACAGGGAATAAAACCATCGTCCGGTCCACCTGCCTGACGGCGCCTGGTCAAACACCTCCCGCATGATCTGATCTCTCAGTAAATTTTGTCCGCTCAGATGAGTGATCTGACAGCACCAGCTCCGGCTCATGGCCATAAATTTCATCAATCCTTCCATATCGTGGACTGCCGGGGTCATGGACCCAAACACCAGGTCAAAGGCCTTTTCATATCCCTCTTTTTGGATGTCCAGAGTCTGAAAATCACATGGATAGAGAAGGGCATTCTCCAGTCCTTCTTTTCGGATATGTTCTCTGCCGTGCAGGATCATTTTCTCGGAAATATCCAGACCTACTACCCTGTGTACCCGCTTTGCAAATGCCGCCGCAAATCTTCCCGGCCCGCACCCAATATCCGCAACCGCATACTCCTTTTGCAGCACGCCTCTTTGTTCCAGATAGGTCATGGCACTGACAATGCGCTCATCGCCCTTTCGATGATTGACTCTCTCCCTCTGCCAGTGCTCGGCACGACGATCCCACTTCTCCCTGGAATATGCCCCGTCATCTGACGCTCCAAGTGACTGCAGAGAAATAAAATATGCCAGATCCTCCGAATTATGCACTTTTTCCATATCCTCATACCTCCCACTGTTCCCTCTCTTTTGCTGCATAAACAGATCTGATATCCCCGGGCGCCTTCACCGGCAGACAAATGGTTCGTTTTACACCGTACCGATCTCCTATCGTAACAACATCCATCTCCATCCCGTAGACCTCCTCCAGGCTCTCCGGCGTGATGATCTGTCTGGGCGAACCAAAGCCCGCCACTCTTCCCTCTTTCATTAAAAGAGCCTTACTTCCCACCGAAAAGGGATGCTCCGGACTGTGGGTAGACATGACGATGCAATATCCCTTGCCGGCAAGCTCCTTAACAACCTCCATGAGAAGCTGATGGTTGGCATAATCAAGATTTGCCGCCGGTTCATCCATCACAAACACTCTGGCCGACTGACATATGGCACGGGCAATCAGGATCAGCTGCCGCTGTCCTCCGCTCAAAGCCGTATACTTCCAATCAGCCAGATGCAAGGCGTTTACTTTTTCAAGTGCTGCAAATGCAGCCTCTCTGTCTGCCGCTTTCGGTGTTTCAAAGGAAGAAAAATGAGAGGCCCGCCCCATCATTACAATATCCAAAACCGAATAGGCAAAAATGGGTCTGTGATACTGGGGAATATAGGCCACCAGATTGGCCATCTCCCTGGGGGTGAGCTGTTTCGAATCTCGTCCGTCAATGCGGATACTTCCCGAGGAAAGAGACAGGGAGCCAAGGATGAGACGAAACAACGTGGTTTTGCCGCGGCCGTTTGGTCCCACCAGACATAACACATCTCCCCCATCGGCATGGCAGCTGACGTCCTTTACGACGTCTCCGCTGCCGTATCCGCCGCATACTTGGTGAAGTTCCAGCAGCATGGCTTCTAGCGCTCCTTTCTTTTCACAATCAGATAAATAAAGAACGGCGCACCCAGGATGCTTGTCACAACACCGATGGGAAGCTCCATGGATAAGAGGGAGCGGGCAATGTCATCCATCAATACCAGATATCCGGCTCCCAGCATAGCGCTTGCGGGAATCAGCCTGCCATAGTCCGCACCCACAAGAGCCCTGGCCATATGAGGAATCATCAGCCCCACCCAGCCGATCAGTCCTCCCAAACATACGGCAGCTGCACTCAACAGCGTTGATGCTCCGATAAACATCAGTCTGTAGCGCCTCACATTGATTCCCAGACTCTTTGCCTCTTCCTCCTCCAGGGTAAGTAGATTGATCCGCCAGCGAAATATAAGGAGTACAGACAATCCGGCCAGCATGGGAAGGAAACTAAACCCAAACGCATTCATATCTGTCTTTGTAAGGCTTCCCATTAGCCAAAAGGTGATCTGCTGCAAAACATCGTTGGGATCCGCCACGTATTTGATCATGGTGATGCCCGCATTGCACAGGGACATGATCATGGAGCCTGTAAGCACCAGACTCAGGGTGTGGGAATGCGTGGACTTTCGACTGATCACGTAGGACGCGGCCACTGCGGAAACGCCTCCTGCGAAGGCCGCAAGCTGTATTCCCCAATTGGATGCACCGTATAAAATTGCAAAGGCGGCACCCAATCCGGCACCGGAAGAAACGCCCAGAATATCGGGAGATACCAGGGGATTGCGAAACATCCCCTGATAGGTGGCACCTGCCGCCGCCAGAGAGGCACCGATAAAAACGGCCGACAGGATACGCGGCAGCCGGATACTCCAGAAAACAGTGACGGCCTGAGGCAATATCTCACCCTGATAACCGAAGCGGGACAAAAATGCCGATATCACCTGTCCCGGGGACAGAGGGTAATAGCCGATGCCGAAGGAAAGTATGGTCACCGCCAGCAGAGCTCCCGCCATACCCCACATCAGCATCCCGTAATGCCGCTGTCTGACTGCCTCCATATGCGCTTTATATGCCCGAAATCCTTCTCCCATTTTTCCCATCGTGCCACCTGTATTTCATCTTCATCATTTTGCATTATCTTCATTGTCACCATTGTCACATACATAATACGTATTGACAAGCAAAAAAAAGAATGCTATGATATCGTTATATTTTTAAAAACGATTCGCTTTTGAAAGTATATCACTCTTTTTTTTACGTGTCAACAGCGACAGCACACTCTCCCAACAGACAAGAGACTGTCGTGAAATTAGCAAAAGGAGGAGCATCCATGCGCAATCTTACATCCCCCATCCTTATATTCCCGGCTGTTCTGGCAGCTCTCTGCCTGCTTTTTGGCTGCGGCGATCCACAGACCCCTGCCCGATCTTCCAATCGCCCGGATATCCCCGATACCCCAGATACCCGCGAAATTACGGATATGGCCGGACGCACCGTCATTGTCCCCACGGAAATCGACTCCGTTTTTTCCACCGGTCCCGCATCCGCAATTATTTTATACATGGCGGCGCCTGACAAGCTGCTGGGTTGGAATTATGAGTTAAACGAAACGGAAAAGTCCGTTATTTTGGAAGAATACCATGATCTCCCTAACTTCGGAATGGGAGATGCTGTCAATTATGAGGCTGTGATCGCCGCAGATCCCGCCATCGCCCTTAACTGCGGCACCATCGACGAGGCCATGATTGCCGATTGTGATGCTCTGGAAAAGACCCTTGGAATTCCGGTGGTAGCCGTAGACAGCGATCTTAACAATTCCGCTGCAGCCTTCCGCTTTCTGGGAGAGCTGCTGGGAGTCAGGGAACACACCGATGCCCTTGCTTCCTACGCAGAGGAGCTGTTTGATGATATAGCGTCTTTAAAAAGCATTCCGGAAGAAAAAAAGCTCCGTGTCTACTACGGCAACGGGGAGGATTCTCTGGAAACCGCACCTGACGGCTCCTCGCATGCCGGAATCCTGGATACCATCAACGCTGTGAATGTTGCCGATCTGGAGCTTGGCGACGGTTCCAGGGTGCAGATCTCTGCCGAGCAGCTGCTTGCCTGGGATCCCGATATCATTCTGGTAAACGGCGAGCCCAAGGCCAATATGAGCGGCGGCTCTGCCGCAAAGGCTATTCTGGAGCATCCCGACTACGCTGCCTTAAAGGCTGTACAGGAGCAAAAAGTATACGGCATTCCCAACGCCCCCTTTGGCTGGGTGGATCGCCCCGCAGGTCCCAACCGTCTCATCGGTATACGATATTTTGCTTCCATTATCTATGCAGAGCACATGAATTGGGATATGGAAGAAGAAATCCGGGAATTTTTCAAACTGTTTTATCACGTGGACATGACCGATGAACAGCTGCAGCACCTGCTGGCAGGTACCCTGACTTCAGCTCATTGAAATCATCCCTTTCATGTGGTATGCTAAGGGTGTGCCAAAGCAGTCCGATGCTTTGCGGGAAGGGAGAGAAAGGATGACAGCCGCCCTGATCATTGCTGCCGGAAAAACAAATCGTAAGGATAAATTTTCACCCGAAAAACAGTTGGGACGAATCACAGCCCTTGAGCGCATTGTCATGCTTTTCAAGCTGGCCGGCATTCAGCGCATTGTTGTCATCGGTGACGAGGATGCGCTGCCCCAAAAGCTGGTTCCTTCCATGAATCTTATTTTTCTGACCGCATCGGCCAACGGAGAAATGCTGGACAGCATAAAAAAAGGGCTTCTTTATTTGCAGGGCAAATGCGAAGAAGTGCTGATCACCTCCGTTGACACGCCCATGTTTTCAAAGCAGACCGTTCACCTTCTGCAAAACGGAACGGAGGATGTCTGCATTCCCGCCTGCCGGGGAAAATGCGGCCATCCCATCCTGCTTAGGGAGAGATGTTTTCCCGGCATCCTTTCCTATCACGGTCCCGACGGACTAAGGGGCGCCGTCAGAGCCGCCCGGCT
>JAFQLB010000075.1 GCA_017396675.1 Lachnospiraceae bacterium | reverse complement strand
TTTGAACCCTGGGCCTCCAGAGCCACAATCTGGCGCGCTAACCAACTGCGCTATACCCACCGTATCAATATGAAGTCCTCTTCCCTAATGTGCTCGAAGGGATTCGAACCCCCGACCCACGGCTTAGAAGGCCGTTGCTCTATCCAGCTGAGCTACGAACACACAACCGCCGCTTTGCGGCTTGCGTCGCCTGTTTGCTTCGCAAATTCAGAATGCTGCGCATTCTGAAAGCGGGTGATGGGAATCGAACCCACGTGTCCAGCTTGGAAGGCTGGTGTTCTACCATTGAACTACACCCGCACATTAACTATTCTTCATCGGGGTGACAGGATTCGAACCTGCGACCTCCTGGTCCCAAACCAGGCGCTCTAGCCAAGCTGAGCCACACCCCGTCTACCCAACGCAAAGCCTATTATATAATAGTATTTTCCATGTGTCAATACTTTTTTCAATAAGTTTTGCTCTTTATGAAGAAACCGCACTCTGTTTTATCGTCTGATTTCCGCCATCAATGCACGATACCAAGTCAAAGAGGCTATGTACGCTTCCGATACTGTCTCCAACTCCAGCTTCTTAAGAATCATCAGTCTGGAAACTTCCGGCCAGTTGGCACCCTCATACTGCAGCAGGAACTCATACACGGGAGCCAGACTGCCCGTATTGTCCACCAACGCATTCCGGATATCCGACGATACCGTTACCATATTCAGTGCCTCCGATATAGGCTTATCCAACACTGCATCCAGCACCGAAAAAAGTCCCATCAGGAACAGCTCTTCCTTCTTCATCATCAGATCAAAGCCGGCGGCAAGGTTCTCTGCAAACTTGGCGCGCAGCAACGAAAGCCGTGTGATCTCATTGGGCTTATCTGCACACAGCTCTCCCACCACAGCCGTATTGATCCATCGCTTCAATTCCTTCTGCCCCAGCATGGCCGCGGCATGTCGGATAGAACTGATATCGGAATTGATGGTCATGCGATTTACCATTTTGAGAAGAGACACCGTCAGCGCTATGTCATGCCCAATGATATCCGCTACCTCCTGCAGATCAAAATCTGCTTTGTTTACCAGATTTAACAGCTGTATATAATTTACCTTCAGAGGTGCAACCTCCTGCTGCCCCAGAGAAAGTGCCACACGATAAAAGATTCCTTCATAAAACTCATATCCGCCCTTCTCCCGCAGTTCTTCAAAAATCTCCCGGCTGTCAATATTCCCGGCAATGAGTTTTACATTCGGATAAAGCTTGCCAAAATACACCTTCGCCTTATCAATAACGATCTTACGATTGTTCAGTAATACATAATCGCAGAGACGCAGCACCTCCCGATATTCCTCAAAAAACGCTACTGCCAGCTTGCGGATGGCCAGCTTGTAGCCCTTTTCCTTCAGCTCCTTCAGACGGTTAATATACATCTCGATGGGAGGAATGGTATTGTCGATGAGAAATACGATACGTTCATGGGGTGCGTCACACTGCTCTTCCACATTCGCAAATACGGAAAGATTACTGAGCGGTACAAATATCTCCGTATCGGGGGAAAGCGTCTCTATTCCCATCTGCTGTATGATCTCAAGCCCCTCTACCCTGGCAGCTCCCTCAAACTCGCTCGACCCGCGGAGCATAGACATTGAAAAGCTGCTGTTTTTCTGGGAAAACACGGAGTACGCCCGCACGGTCATATTCCTGTCAAATAATGGGATCAATGTCATCAACATATCTCTGTCATCCTTCCTTGAGATGGTATTTCACGGCTCTCCGTCAATGTCTGACAGTTCGCCTGTCAAACGCATACACCGCTACCCCTAGGCTATCCTAAATATCGGTTTTTGTCAATCATAAGTCAAAAATGATATCCTTATAAATAATGAATCCTGCACTGCAGCTCCTGATTGTCATCCAACTCCATGAGAATGTAAGAAGGCTTTCTCTCTCTTTGTCTTGGATACGTCAGGCTGCCGGGATTGATGACCAAAATATCATTCTCCTTCTTGACTACGGGACGGTGGGTGTGTCCGTAAATCACTATGTCCATGCCTCTGGCCGCCGCCTCCCGGGAGAGATTTCGATCATCCATGGTCACACCATACATATGTCCGTGGGTGACCCATGCTTTGTACGGACCGATGGGAACCACCAGCTCTCTGGGAAGCTGCGCAAAAAAATCATTGTTTCCGCTCACAATTGCCGCAGGGCATTCAGCCGCTTCCCCAATCAGGTATTCACTGCCCTCCACATCTCCGCAGTGGATTACCAGATCCAGAGGCTTTAATCGTTCTACAAGTTCAAGATAGCTGCGATTTCTCCCGTGGGTATCGCTGACGATCAGAATTTTCTTCATGCTTCCAGAACATCCTTCAATTTTTCTTTAATCATCTTCAACGCTTTTCCGCGATGACTGATCTCATTCTTCTCTTCCATGCCAAGCTGCGCTGTGGAGAGATCGGATTCCCACAGATAAAAGATGGGATCATACCCAAACCCATTCTCCCCTCTCTCCTCATATCCGATATAGCCTTCTACCGCAGCCGTCGCAGTCTCCACGCTGCCATCGGGAAATACGGCTGCTATGGCACACACAAACCTTGCCGTTCTTTCTTCTTTTACAACTCCCTCAAGCCGGTCTATCAGATTTTTGTTTTTAATCCGGTAGGAGGTATCTTCTCCCATGTATCTTGCGGAATATACACCGGGCTCCCCGCCCAAACGGTCAATCTCCAAACCGGAATCATCTGCCAGAACAATGGTTCCTGCGGCTTTGGCCACGGCCTTTGCTTTCAAAATCGCATTTTCTTCAAAGGTGGTGCCGTTTTCCTCCACTTCCACATCTATGCCTGCTTCCTTCATGGACATCACTTCTGCCGGTAAATCCTCCAGGATCTTCCGAATTTCTTTCATTTTATCCGCATTGCCCGTGGCAAATATGATTTTTCTCTGCATCCCCATTATCCCCATTGCTTCACTCCTCATCCTTATCAAGGATTTCCCTTGCCTTCTCAAGACCGTTTCCAATGCCTTCCGCTATTTTTTCACAATAATCGTTTCTTTGCAGCAAGGCTCCTTCCGCTTCGTTGGTCAGATATCCCACTTCGATCCCTACGGCGGGAACCTTGGCATTTTGCACCAGAGCATAACGCGCTTCTTCATCGGGAAAAATACCGCCTGCTCTGCCGGAGATTGCAGTCACCACTTCTCGTTCCATAAGATCCGCAAACTCTGCATTGGTCATTCCCCGGGTATAAAAAATGTGGTTATAATACACCTCCGTGCCAAAGGTTTTCTCATTGACCGCGTCGGCATTGACATGAATCTCCACCACCAGATCCGGTGTAATGTCTTCCAAAAACTCCAGCCTGGCCTCCGTGGAAATATCTTCATCCTTGGTTCGGGTGAGCAAAACCTTAATCCCCGTATCCTGCAGCCGCTTTTCCAGAGCCGCTCCGATGACCATGGTGATTTCTTTCTCCCTCAGACTGTTCACCGCATTTCCGATATTGGTTCCCCCGTGTGCAGGATTCACCACCACAATAAACGCATACCTATCCTCCGGACGCGTAAGCGTAAGCTCCAGGGTATGCTCGTCCCAACTGCTTTCGAACTCATAATAGCGATCCAGTTTTGCAGCGATCTCAAGTCCCTCTTCCGTATCTCTCCGGACAAGGC
This sequence comes from Lachnospiraceae bacterium, assembly GCA_017396675.1. Lineage (GTDB taxonomy): Bacteria > Bacillota > Clostridia > Lachnospirales > Lachnospiraceae > SFDP01. Next base: position 9,428 of record JAFQLB010000075.1, on the reverse strand, counting down.
TTTCTACCTGCCCCTCAGCGGCCGCCACCTCCTCCGGCAGCAGCCATTCATCCCGAAGACCGGTCACCTGCAGCACCAGCTCACCGGCTCCCAAACGGTATTCAATGGATACATCTTCCTGTGCCACACCGTTTCCAAAGGTATAGCGCAGCACATTTTCCTGCGCCCCGGTAAATTCCATTTCCGTTCCTGCAAGGTATTCCATGCCCTCTTCCGCCTGAGTATCATTTTCCACGATCACCACGGATTTATTGGCCGCATATACTATAACCACGGACATACACAGGAGATAAAAAACACTTCCGATTACCGCGGTCCATTTCCATAACTGTGTCATTGTTCTCTACTTTCCCTTTTCGGCGGCTTGGGACCCTGAAACTGAAAAAATCTGGTCTGCATCATGCCGTTGTAAATTTTGCGGTTTTTATCCGCTTTTCTTCCGAAATCCGCTTCCGCCTTCTCATAGGCGGTAATCATGTAGAGAGACCAGCTGTCCAATTTGCCAAAGCGTTCCCCCAAAGTCCGATACAGCTCTTTTAAATTCTCTTTCTCTTCCAATCTTTCCCCGTAAGGAGGATTGGTTATAATAAATCCATATTTCTTAGCATGGCTCAAGTCTGCCATCGCTCTTCTTTGAAAATGGATCAGATGATCCACGCCCGCCAGTTTGGCATTCTCCCTGGCTATATTCACCATTGCATCATCGATATCATAGCCCTGGATATCGGTGGACACCTGCAGATCTACCATCTCCTCCGCTTCCTCTATCGCATCGTACCACTCCCCGGCCGGTATGATATGGCGCCATTTTTCTGCCTGAAAGGATCGATTTGCACCGGGCGCTATTCCCGCCGCCATCATGGCCGCTTCAATAGGAAAGGTACCGCTGCCGCAGAAAGGATCCACCAGGATCCGGTCCTTCTTCCACGGGGTCAGCATAATGAGTGCAGCCGCCAGATTCTCCGCTATGGGCGCTTTTGCCGTCAGCTTCCTGTATCCTCGCTTATGCAGCGATTCTCCCGTGGTATCCAGTCCCACGGTGACTTCGTCCTTCAATAAAAAAACACGGATCGGATAACTTTCTCCCTGTTCTTCAAACCAACTGATATGATAAACTTCCTTCAGCCGCTCCACCATGGCTTTTTTCATCACGGACTGAATATCCGAGGGACTGAACAGCCGACTCTTCACACTGCCTGCCTTTGCCACCCAGAACCGCCCGTCACGGGGAATCAACTCCTCCCAGGGAAGCGCCTTGGTTCCCTGAAATAGCTCTTCAAAGGTCACTGCCGTAAAGCTTCCCACCTTCAGCAGCACTCTCTCCGCCGTTCTCAGAAAAATATTCGCCCGGCAGATGGCTTCCGCATCCCCCAAAAAGGTGACTCTTCCGTCCTCTACCCTGCACACGTCATATCCCAGATCAATGATTTCTCTTTTCAGCACCGCTTCCAATCCAAAATGACAGGGTGCTATCAGCTCAAATGTTTTCATAAGCCTATATTACGAGGAAGGCTGTGTTCCTGTCAAGAAGGAAGTCCCTTTCACATTGCTTCATACAAATAAATCACATAGGGTGAGCGTTCCGTCTGATACACTCCCCTCAGTGACAATTCCAGTTCTGCTGCATTTTCAAGCTCTATTCTGGAGAAAATATAGGTTCCTTCCAGACTGCGGAAAGCATCGCTGTCAATGTACAGCTTATGATCCTCCGGTGTCAGTTCCCGCAAAGGCTGATAAGTGTTTTCTCCGGCGCCGGAATAGAGGTAGGCTCTGGCTCCCCAGGTATCGTAGAGTTCCCGGAACTCCTCGGCACTCTCCAACGCAGGTGCAATAACCTGTCTGAATCGCTGCTTGTATTCCTCGCTGTAGAGACCCAGATAACCGTCCAGAGTGGCAATTCCGTTGAACTGTAAGATGGCCGGATGCATACCGTAAGCAGCAGACCACTCCCCTCCGTAACCGATATCCTCCTTGATCTCTTCAAACAGCTCTTCCGAGTAAAACTCTTCAAAGGATACCTGAGTACTGATTCTGCCCCTCAGATATTTGTATATATGATGGTAGCAATTGGAATAAAAATCGTTATAGACCTGAGGCACCAGCATGACCACCAGCACCGCTATGACTCCGATTCCGCTGGCAGCTCTCCGCATCCTCCCTTGGAGTTTTTCTTTTTCCGATGTTCCTCTCTCTCCTTCATGCTCTGTCAGATCCCACACCTTTTTCAAGCACAGAAACAGCAAAGCATACCACAGCAGAGGATTGAAAAAAATGGTTCGATTAAACTGGAACCCCGTCAAGGGCGGCACCAAATACTCTATCAGACTGCGAAGCGGCTCCAGATAATAGAGTCCGTAAACAAGACAGTTGAAGAAAATCAGTCCCAGAATCAGATTCCCCGGATCTGTCAGCATCCGCTTCCACTGTCTGTTTTTCAGATAGGAAAGATTGACCCACAGCAGCACCGCCACACATACCGGCAGAATCCAGTACTTGTGTGAGTCCTGTGCATGAAATACCGTATCCGTAAAGACCTCTCCCATCACCTTCGGAAGCTCCCGGAGGGAAATGCTGCCTACCTCCATGCTTTCCCTGATGGTGGCTTGATTTCCAAAAAAAATCTCCCGAAAGAGGCGATATTCAAAAGCCATATAACCGGCTGTCAGAACCGGCACCGATGCCGCCAGGGGCAGGGACAGCTTTTTGTCGCGGCACCACAAAATCAGAATACCGCAAAGCAGATATCCCAGCAAAAACAGACCGAAATAAGAAAAATAAGACAATATGGGATAGCAAAACAGCAGTACATACCAGAGGAGTCGGGGCTGTCTGTAGATTCGCCGCAAAAGCCAGAGCAGCAGCGGCAATGATGTGAAACAGATCCCATACTGGGGAAAGACGGGAATCATGGAAAATCCGGCAGCCACCAGCCACAGAAGTCGTCTGTAAGCAGGATAACGATCTCCGTAAATATCCTTTGCCAGAAGCAAAAACCCGGAAAATCCAAGAAAAAGCTTCAGGCAGTAAGCCGTTACATAGGCCACAAAGGGCGGCAGCACTACGTACAGCAGATTGGTCAGGAAAAATTCGCTGCCCAGTACATCTCTGCTGACACCGTGAAGCATAGGAGCCGCGATCTCTCCCACCGCCTGCGTCAATCGGGTAAAGAAAATCCCCTGCCGCACAAGCATGGTATTATGCGCCACAAAAAGATCCAGGTTATCATGGATCGCTACATAACTGTCTTCTCCCCACAGCAAAAACATGCCCAGCTGCATGCCACCCAAAAGCAGTACAAAATATACGTACCAGCTGTTTTTTATTTTTTTGAAAGCAGTCCTCACGGTTCTCCCCCCTGATTGCACATTTGATCATGTCTTGCAACCAGATCCGCCACGGTAACCCCGTCCACAATCATATTGATTGCGGCTGTCAGCCGTTTCCACAGATCCAATGTCTCACAAAAGTCCTTTTCTTCACACCGGTTGATTTCATCCTCCAGACAAGGCACGGGACAAAGAGAGCCTTCCGTCAGACGCAGGATCATTCCCACCGTATAGTATTCCGGTTCCTTGGCCAGCCGATAACCGCCCTGTGCCCCCCGGGTGCTTTTCACGTAACCGGCTTTATTTAAGACCGCAATGATCTGTTCCAGATATTTTTCCGAAATCCCCTGTCTTGCGGCAATGTCTTTGACTCTTACCTGTTCTCCCGTATTGTGCAATGCCAGATCCAGCATCACTCTGATGGCGTATCTTCCTCTGGTGGATATTTTCATAAATCCCTCTTATTCTTCACTGTTCAAACAGCTGCAGAGCATTTCCGTATTTCATCTGTACAAATTCCCGAATCTCCGGGGAAGAAAGAATCTCCGACAGAATCCGGATCCCCGGATCCTCCTCTTTCCCTTCCGCGGTCACAAGAATATAAGTCAGCTGAGGAATCATGTAAGAGGCTTCCTTCTCTTCTGCAATCAGCCGACAATCGGCAGCAATCCCGTCCAGTACGGTATAGCTTCTGTGAAAAAATCCGATTTTCCCCTCCTGCAAAGCTGCCGGTATCTGACTCTCTTCCATGGGCGTAAAGACCAAATCATGGGGGTTTGACTCCACATCCTCCCACACGGCAGTCATATCGGCATCCCACATCAGTGTGATCCATCCCAGCTCCTTCAGTAAAAACAATGCTCTTGTAATGCCGGTGGCATTATCCGGCACAAGGATCTCCGTTCCCGCGGCAGGTACCGCTGCTCCTTCTCCTGTCGCGGCCGATATGGTATACAGCCCCATGGGTTCATAATACAGCCTGTCCACCATCACCAGATTGGTTCCCATCTGTGTATTAAATCGTTCCAGATAGGCACTGTGCTGGAAAAAGTTCACATCCGCTTCTCCCGCTGCCACCATGGTGTTGGGCGTGCTGTAATCATCGCAGAGCACTACCTCCAAACCATATCCTCTTTCCTGCAGATAGGGTACCGCCGCCTCCAGAATGGCTTTGTATGGATCCCCCGTCACTGCCACCCTAAGGGTATCCTTAAGTGGCGTCATCGAAGAACCGGCCTGTCCCTGCCCTTCCTTTGCTTCCCCTTCTATATTCTCTACTTTTGCTGTTGGCACGTTCCATTGGATGGCAGCCTCTCCGGCTACGGGAAACACCTCCTGTGTTCTGTCCGCAGCCATTGCTGTGGCTGCGGCCGGAATAGTCTCCTGTCCGCAGCCCGCACACATGCACACGACCAATCCTGCTGCTGCCAACAGGCTCTTCACTGACTTTTTCATCTTTTCTCCCAAAATCCCGTCACTTTTTATGTATGATCATTCAAATTGTATCAAAAAAACCGGGATTTGTATACTGGAATAATTATACGGAATGCAGTATACTTATAAAAACATCTATAAGGAGGCCTTTGATATGCGATATCTTGCGGTTTTTCTTGGTATCTGTTTTGCAGAAATCCGCCTGAAAAACCACGTGGAAGACAACTGGGACCCGGGGAAGGTGCACACCCCTCCCGCAGACAGTCCCGCCGCCGGACTGCCCGTCAGGCTGCGACGCTACCACAACCACGGAGCTTTTCTGAATCTGGGAGAAGATCATAAAAAAGGGGTGCTGCTGCTCTCTCTTTTTTTCACTCTCGCCTTGTCCCTTCTTTTCCTTGTCACCCTGTTCCAAAAAGGAAAGGGACTGTTAAAAACAGGACTTTCCTTTCTCCTGGGAGGTGCTTTTTCCAATACCTACGACCGCCTTCGCCGGGGCTACGTGGTAGATTATTTCAGTCTGCAAAGCCCTTTCCCGAGGCTGAATTCCATCGTCTTCAATCTGGCGGATTTTGCCATCCTCATAGGCAGCCTGATGATTGCCGCAAGTGAAATGTGCAAATAATCAGGGGATAATCGTCGGTGAGGTAAGAGAACTTATCTCACCGCCATTATGGAGCGATGTATAAAACACCTCCTCCCGGGAAACACTGTTGTGTATCATTCCGAGAGACGAGGTGTTTTTATGTCGGAGCATTCTTGCGGCAGAAGCTTAGCTTCCACCGATTATCACATCAGGGACACCCTGACTGCCTCCCTAACACAAAACAGGCATATTCTGAATCAGCGACTGCCGCTGTCTGACAGCTTTGATTTCATTACCAGGGAGATTTCTCTGGGTGAAACAGACTGTTTCTTCATCGGTGTCAACGGTATGTGCGATATTGTTACTTTACAGCGGGTACTGTCGGATCTGCAGGATCCGGAATTTATTGGCTCACCCGGTATCCGGGATCTTCCCGCCTTTGTCAAGGACAAATTTTCCTATGTCCAGGTATCTATGACGGATTCTTTTGATACCATCTGTCACAATGTACTCTGCGGTCCCTGCGTCCTGCTGTTTGAGGGATTTGACAGGGCGCTGCTGGTGGATGTGAGAAAATATCCGTCCCGAAGCATCCAAACTCCGGAAACGGAACGGGTTCTCCGGGGCGCCAGAGACGGGTTTGTGGAAACTCTGCTGACCAACACCAATCTCCTTCGCCGCAGACTGCGTATACCGGGACTGACCTTTGCACTCCACACCGTGGGAACCAACAGTCGGACAGATGTGGCTGTCGCCTATATCCGCGATAACTGCGACAGGCAGCTGTTGTCACATCTGAATCGGAAGCTGGATTCTCTTCAGGCTTCCGAGCTCACTATGGGCATCCAAAGCCTGAAAGAACTGCTTTTAAAAAAAAGCTTTCTGCACCCCATGCCCGCTTTTTTCCTCACGGAACGTCCCGATGTAGCCTGCAGCTATCTGACGGAAGGACACATCCTGGTTTTTGTGGACAACTCTCCCTTCGCCATGGTTGTTCCCTGTACGGTTTTTCAGTTTACGCAAAGTCCCGAGGACTATTATAAGGCTCCTCTCATCGGCACCTATCAGCGCCTGGTACGATTCCTTTGTCTGCTGGGAAGTCTGCTGATCATGCCCCTGTTTCTGTACCTTTCTCTGCATCCGGGGCTGCTTCCTGCGGGCTTTGAAAGTCTGATTCCACAGGGAATTTCTCCGCTTGCCGTTTTTATCTATGTGCTGTTTGTGGAATTCGGACTGGACGTATTCAAATATGCCTCTGCCCACGCCGCCGGTAATTATTCCGGAGCCTTTGCCATTGTGGGAGGCCTGATCATCGGCGATATGGCCACTCAGCTGCAATGGGCCAGCCCGGAGGTCATCTTTTACGGTGCTGCCACACTGCTGGCTTCCCTGGGGATTTCCAGCATTGAATTGGCCGATGCCATCAAGCTGTATCGTTTCTTTCTGATTCTGATAACGGGATTCTTCCCCGATTTCGGACTGTTGTGGGGTCTGATCCTGATCCTGCTTTCCGTTCTCACCACACCTGTATTTTACAGGAAAAGCTATTTCTGGCCGCTTTTTCCTTTCTGCCTGAAGGGTCTGAAAACTCTGCTTTTCCGATATCCCACCTACAGGGCACAGCCGGAACGAAAAGGAACCATGGATACCACGGATAACATGGATATGGAGAAAGAACCCTGACGGATTTTTTACAGTCTTGCCAGATTATCGAAAATCCCCTGTATATTCAGCTTTCCAAAGCCCCACAAAGGATTGGGGTACACCAGCTGCGGGTCCCGCGCGGCTCCCCGGATCAGATAATTCTTTACATCCACACTGCGGATGTAATTGGCATTTCTGTCCGTCATCGCCCACTGCATAAACTGTGCTATCCCCCCTGCGGCCAGTGCAGCGGCGGCAGAGGAGCCCGTTACGGTACCGATTCCAAGCGTGGGCAAAGCCGCAGAAACAGCCACACCCGGCGCTGCCACATCGGGCTTGATGATCCCTCCCACCCCCGGACGTCCAAAGGTGTAGCTTTCTCTGGAAAAGCCTCTGCCGCTTTCTACGTAAATGCTGTTGTTCCTATCATCATAGGCAGAAATACAGATGGCCGAAGAGGCATAGGAGGGCTGTGTCATGGTAATATCGGGATCCGGCTTCAAAAAGTAGGTTTCACCGTTTAAAAAGTCGGAAATGGGAAGCCAGATATGAAAGTCCGCGTCCGGCAGTCCACTGTCATTGCGAAGCAGCAATGTCCAGATTCCCGGTGTGGGATTTTCAAACCGCAGCAAGATCACCTGATCTCCCGTAGCCCCTTCTACCAGCGCATAATTTACCCTAATCTCTGTCCTTTCATATACAAATCTGTATTCTCTTCCGGTATCCTCCAAAACCCCCGTATTGGGTACCGTCTCTCCCCCGGGGGATCGAATCCCCAGTGTGAAAACGTTGGGTGCCTTCCCCCAGATCTCTGCCAGAAATCCCTTCTCTCCTTCTCCCACCCGAATCTCAATTTCTTCTGTCTGTCCTGTATTACCAAACGTCTCCCGATTGTCCTCCGGAGCTGTATAATTTGTTGTGCCGAAAGTGGAAGACTCTGTCGCAGGATTCAGAATGCCGGAATAATGGTGCGCTGCATTGCCTTCGTTACCGCCTCCGATCACCACGATCCTGCTCCGCTTATCCGCAATTCTGCTCAGATACCGGCTCACTATACCGCCTCCGCTGTGACTGCCGAAGCTGCTTCCGATGCCCAGGCAGATGACCACCGGGCGATAAAAGGACAAAGCAAAGCTGTTTAAGTATTCCACCGCCATGATCACATCCGTTGCCTGATAGGCGGCTGCCTTCTCCGGCAGCAGATAATACTCTCTTAAATAAGGCTTACATTCCTTCAATTTGACCATAACAATATCCGCATCATAGGCTGCTCCCCGAAAAACAGCACCTTCTCCCAGATTGCTCCCGGCAGCGATGCTGGCCATGGCGGTTCCGTGTCCGTTGCTGTCCACAGAGGGCACCACCGCCCAGGGATCCTCCGCGGCCAGCGCCCGATCAATCTCTTCTTTTCTGTATTCTGTTCCGTAGTAAAAATTCTCCGGCGGTTCTCCTTCCTGTATCGTCTGATCCCAAATAGCAAGAATCCGGCTGCTTCCGTCGGGTCGACGAAACACCGGATTCTGATAATCAATTCCTGTATCAACAAATCCCAGTACCACGCCCCTGCCTGTCAAATTCAAAGGCTCCGACTGCACCTGCGTGATTCCGGAACGGATCAAGGGTTCCATATGAAATTCTCCGGCGGTTGTCAGATTCTGCTGCAGCCCGTACACATTCGGAACCTGCTGATAGGCATAGGAAAGCAGTCCCGCAGACTCTGCCTGATTTCTTCTGATATGGGCAATTCCCAATGCATCGTCCACCTGCCGATAGCAAAAATCCATGTCCTCCCGGTTTCTTTTAAGCAGCTCCTCCGTCAGTTCATAATCTGTCAGCCAATCGCTGTATTCATTGGATAAAATTCTTTCCCTGCAAAGCAAATTCATGATTTCTCCGTTACATTTCTGATGATGATACAACAGTATATGTCGAAAAGATCCGGCTTATGCAGCGATGAACGATGAAACAAGAAACAACAGATCAAAGAATTCCTGTCTCTGTGGGAGATGTCAAGAATCTTTTTACCCTTGACATCTCTCGCAGAGGCATCCATTCTATTGATCTTTTTTCTCCTTTGTTCTCCTGCTGCAGAGAAGGTAAGCCGAGAGAAGTGCCGGAGGGACGACCACCTTCTGTTCTGGCGGAATCCAACTTTGACTTTCGAGATTTATCGCCCCCTGCTTTTCAAATACCCGTTAGCGACCCTGCACGTGAACTCACCCTTAGGAGCCCGTATATTAATAATCGCAGTAGAATACAAACAGCTATCACCAAACTTCAAGAAAAAAGCCGGTCGTATTGGCTTGGGAGGCAAAGGCGCGTCAGACAGGGATGTCTGTACGCACCGCGAGCGTGGAGGAATATGACAGATCATCCCTGTATCCGATGGAAGCCATACCAACCAACTTTGTTCATCGAAAATCTATTTATTCTTGACA
>JAFQLB010000074.1 GCA_017396675.1 Lachnospiraceae bacterium | reverse complement strand
TTCTGATCTATCTGCTGCAGGGCAACGACATTGCCAAGCTGATCACCACCCTGTCTGTCTTCGGTGTGGCGGCCATCCGGCTTTTGCCCTGTGCCAACCGCATCAATACCTATATTACGGAAATTGCATATGCAGAGCCCTGTCTGAACTATCTGTATGAGAATCTGAATATCAATGTGAAGCTGATGCAGGAGAATCCCGTGATCCGCAGTGCGGGCAGCAAGGAGAAGCTGAAGCTGCAGGACGAGATCCGCCTGTCCCACATTACGTACGCCTATCCCAATACGGATAAATACATCTTCCGGGATGCGGATATGGTCATTCCGTACTCCAAATCGGTGGGAATCATGGGAAGCTCCGGAGCCGGCAAGTCCACACTGGTGGATATTCTGCTGGGACTTCTGACCTTAAGGGAAGGAACCATCACCTGTGACGGCGTCAATATTTTTGATAATTATGCGGCCTGGCTGGCACAGATCGGTTATATTCCCCAGTCCATCTATCTGGTGGACGAGTCCATTCGCCGCAACATTGCCTTCGGTATGGAGGATGAGAGGATCGATGATGAGCGGATCTGGGAGGTGCTTGAGGAGGCGCAGTTAAGAGACTTTGTGGAATCCCTGCCGGAGGGACTGGATACCACCATCGGTGACAGGGGTATTCGCATCTCGGGCGGACAAAGACAGCGCATCGGTATTGCCAGAGCACTGTATCACAATCCGGAGATCCTGGTCTTTGACGAGGCTACCTCCGCTCTGGACAATGAAACGGAACGAGCTCTGATGGAGGCCATCAACAGCTTCCACGGAAGGAAAACCATGGTGATCATTGCCCACCGGCTGAATACCATCAAGGGCTGTGATTATATCTATAAGGTGGGGGATGGAAAGATCCTTCCCACCACATTGTAGATAAGGGAAGGTAACGGAAGGTAGTCCAAGACTGTTTCGGGCGTAGAAAAAGATGAGAGAATGGCTGCAAAATGAAAAACTGCAAAGGATGGCAGAAAAAATATCGACTGTTACTTTTTATGCCGCACTGCTGATCGAGCTGACCCTGGTGATCTTGGATAAAAGCGATTATATCACCCGCTATGAAGGCCTGTGGTTTCGACTCACCTTTGTGCTGACAGGGATCAGTCTGATCACGACAAAGCATCGGATGCGGGAATGGATCGCCCTGTTTGTCTTTGCAGCTATGGGAGTGATCTCCTATATGGTAACGGATCGCAATGAGATCCTGCGGTTTGTGGTGTTTATCTTTGCCTGTCAGGGAAAGGACATAAAAAAGGCGCTGAAGATTACCTTCCTGTACACGCTGGCAGGATGTTTGCTGCTGGTGGTATTGTCCCTCACCGGTATTCATGGAACGGTGGCTCTGACACAGACCTATCGGGAGGTGGAGGAGACAAGGTATTGCTTCGGTATGGGACATCCCAATGCCTTCCACTGCATGGTATTTGCACTGACACTGCTGGGTGTCTACTGCTACCATGAGAGGCTTCGATGGAAAGGATATCTGCTGTTATTTTTATTGCACACAGGTGTTTTTTATTTTACCGATTCCCGGGCTGGTCTGCTGGTGAGTCTGGGAGCGCTGTTGCTGTTCGTATTACTGACATACGTTCCCTTTCTCCAGACGTGGAAATGGAGTTATCTGGCAGGCATCGCCTTTATCACAGGAGCGGTTCTGCTGTCTGTGGCAATGGCGGCCTATTCCACCAATTTACCGCTGTTTGCGAAGCTGGATGTATTTCTGACAGGCAGAATATTTGCACTATTGGACAGCACCTATGACGAAGGGATGTTAAATACCTGGTTTCTGTGGGGAGCGGCAAGAAATACGAAATATTTTGACCTGGGAATTGTACGGGTATTTTACTGGTTTGGTATTCTTCCCGGCATTACCTATTATCTGGCTCAGTGTCGACTTTTGTGGTGCGGGTTTAAGAAACATGATTACATGCTGCTTGCAGTAGTGGTGACCATCACAGCCTACAGTATCTTTGAGGCACATTTTGTATCCGTGTATATCGGGAGAAATTATATTTTCCTTTTCCTGGGGATGTACCTGACGGAGCTGCTGGGAGGAAAAGAGGCATGAGGATTTGTATGATCGTTCCGGAGAGGGATGTAATGGGTGGCATCGCCTCCGTGGTAAACGGTTACCGGGAGTATGATTTCGGAAAAGAGTATGAAATGCGGTATGTGGAATCCTATTGCGATGGAAGCAAGGGAAAGAAGCTGATCAAGGCTGTCCGTGGCTATCTGGCTTTCCTAAGGGAGCTTTGGTTTCACAGGCCGGATGTGGTGCATGTGCATTCTTCCTTCGGGCCCAGCTTCTATCGGAAGCTGCCTTTTATTTATATGGCCTCATGGACGGGCAGGAGGATAGTCAATCATATTCACGGTGCCGATTTTGCGCTTCTGTATCCGGAAAGCTCTGAGAAAAAGAGGAAGCTGGTTCAAAAGGTATATGGGAGATGTGATATCATCGTTGCACTTTCCGAGGAATGGAAGAAGGCATTCAGCCTTATAGTGCCGCCGGAAAAAATCAGGATTCTTCCCAATTACTGCAGGATTCCTCTGCCAAAGAAAGTGATCACAAAGAACAGAATCTTATTTTTGGGAGCCTTTGAGAAGAGAAAGGGATGCTTTGATATTCCGCAGATTTATCGTGAGGCCACTGTAAGATCCGACAAGCTCCCTCTCGTAATGGCCGGGGACGGAGATATGGAGGGTGTCAGAAAAAGGTTTGAAGAGAGTTTGCATCCTTTGTCGCAAGTCACTCACGGGGAAGCCGAGAATCCCGAAGCCGAAAAACAGGAACAGGTGACATTCCCCGGGTGGGTTCGGGGAGAAGCCAAGGAAGAACTGCTGCGGGAGAGTGATATTTTTCTCTTTCCCACGTACAATGAAGGTATGCCGATGGCGGTGCTGGAGGCCATGGCCAATGAAATGGCTATCGTTACTACCGGGGTAGGCGGAATTCCAAAGCTGATTGAAGACGGCGTAAGCGGCTATCTGTGTGAACCGGGCAACGTGGCTGAGATAGCAGACAGATTGGCAGAGTTGATCAAAGATAAAGAAAAAAGAGCGGCGTTCGGCAGAGCGGCAAGAAAAAGGGCGACAGAACAGTACGGCATGGAAGGTCATATTACAGAATTGAAAAGGATTTACAAAGAACTGGCAACGCAGTGAAAGAAGAGTCGCAAAAGAACCCCTTTGGCAGACATAGGAACAGAGAACAGGAGGAGACGGATTTGTTGTGGAAGGTAGCAAAAACTACCATTTGGGCAGTGGTTTGTAAAATCAGATACGGCAGCAGATTTCAGTTCCGATTTCCCTGTGCTTTGGAAAAGCTGCATGTGGAGATAGAGGGAACCTCTGTTATCTCCATCGGAAAAAAGCTTCAGAACAGAGGAGAACTGTATCTTGGCTGCAAGGACAGAGGAAGGCTTACCATTGGCAGTCACTGTTTTTTTAACATTAACACATCCATCACCTGTGTACATGAGATTACCATCGGAGATCACTGTAAGTTCGGCAACAATCTGGTAATCGTAGACCATGACCACAGGATGGGGGACATCGGGAGAAGCAGTCTGCCCGAACACGGCAAGGAGGAATTTCCGGGAGCTCCCATTGTGATCGGTAATCACGTATGGGTAGGAGCCGGCTGTATTATTTTAAAAGGCGTGCAGATCGGGGATCATGCGGTAATAGGTGCCGGAAGCATTGTGAGAAAAGATGTGCCCGAGGGCAGTGTATACTACGAGAAAAGAGAAGCGGTCTGCAGAAGAATCGTCGGAGAACAAGCATGAAAGTATGGAATCCTTTGATCAGCGTGATCATTCCCGTCTACAATATGGAGAAATATCTGCAGGTTTGCGTGGAAAGTGTCAGAAATCAAACCTATCGAAATCTGGAGATTCTTCTGGTGGATGACGGTTCCCGGGACAGTAGTCCCACGCTTTGTGATGCTTATGCACGGGAGGACGGTCGTATTCGGGTGATCCACAAGGAGAACGGGGGATTGATGTCTGCCTGGATGACGGGTGTGAGAGAGGCAGAGGGAGAGTTTTTTTGTTTTGTGGACAGTGATGACTGGATCGACAGAGAAATGATAGGGACTCTGGCAGAAGAGCTGTCGGGAGAATGTGAGGAGATTGTCTGCTGCAATTATCGTATTGAAAAAAAGGACAGATCCATCCCCGTAAGGCAGTCTATGGAACCGGGAAGCTACGACAGAGAAGAGACAGAGCGTCTGATCTTCCCACGGCTTTTGGGCAAAGAGATAAGAAGCATTCACTGCTCCCGGTGTATGAAACTGTTTTCCCGTAAGCTGATCCTTAAAAATCTGTCGTACTGCAACACTGCCATTGTAATGGGGGAGGATCTGAACATTGTCTTTCCCGCGCTTCTGGATGCGCAGCGCATTGTGGTGATGGAGGATAGCTTCTACTATCACTACCGGTTTGTGGATTCCTCCATGGTGCATAAATACGATTCCCGAATGTACGAGAATATTCGTCTTTTGCAGCATGCCATGCTGGATATCGTGAAAGGTAAGTCCGGGGAGCTTCCCGGTCATGTGAACTGGGAGGAGGCAGTCTGCAAGGAGGTCGTTTTCCTGCTCTTTTACGTATTGAAAAATGAACTTCGGGGATCTGCTGAAAGCTACAGGGAAAGAACTGAACAGATCTGCAAAGAGGCGGAAGGGTTGCCGGAGGTGGTTGTGGAACAGAAAGCAAATCGTCTGCTCTATTGGATCCTGCGTCATCCCGGCAGACTGCAGATCGCCCTTGGAAGGCTGGCCATTACCGTATTTGACAGGATGGGGAAATTGGGATAATTGGGAAAATAAAGAAAGAAACGAAGATATGATCAGTATTGTGGTACCCGTTTACAATTCACAATCGTATATTTCCACTTGTATCGAAAGTATTCTGTCGCAGACGTATGCAGACTGGGAGCTGCTTCTGATCAACAACGGATCGGCAGACAACAGCCTTGAGCTCTGCAGATCCTATGCGGATAAAGATGCAAGGATCCGTATTTTTCATCAGGAAAAAAATGAAGGTGTGTCCGTTGCCCGCAATCTTGGAATCCGGGAGGCTGTGGGTGAATGGATCACCTTTATCGATGCGGATGACTGGGTGGCTGCCGATTATCTGGAGACGCTGCTTGGGATGCAGGAGAAGCAGCGTGTTTCCGTAGCGGTGTGCGGATACAAAAAGGTGTATGAAAAAGATCGGAGTGCCGCGGCGGGTGTTTTGGAAAACAAAAGCATGGCACCGGAGGCGGATACCGGAAGAGAGCTGTGGACTCTGTGGGATCGGAAGCGATTTATAGCGGAGCATATGCTGGCCGGAAATGTTCACTGCTGGGGGATTCTGTTTGAGACAGCCTGGCTGCGGGAAAGGAGCATCCTGTTTCCGGAGGGAATCACCATCGGAGAGGATTTGATATTTCTGACAGAGGCGGCTTTGGCAGCAGCCCACGTTGCTGTAACAGAATATACCGGATACGGATATTATATCAATCCGGCAGGCGCCATGAACAGAGCCTTTACGCCTGCCTTTATGGATCAGATCATCTGCTGGCAGAAGGCGGGAGAGAAAATCCTTGCCCTATATCCCGAGTTTCGGGAAACCATGGAAAGCATTTGTTTGGTGTCGGTGATGCTGGTGGTAGGAAAGCTGGCACAGGCAGATCCCAAGACAACGGAGAAGTATGAGGAGTGTCTGCGTGTATGTAAGGAAGAGGTAAGGAGACTGGCAGAGAAACCGGGCGTCAGAAAGAGGCTGCCCTCCGGCTACGGAATGAAGGTGGCACTGTTCCGGTATGCTCCGGGACTGTACTTGAGATTGTACGGAAGATGGAAGGGCTAGCGGATGAAGATACAAGTGTTGAACATAATACGGAAATACAGGGTGACT
Source organism: Lachnospiraceae bacterium (assembly GCA_017396675.1). Taxonomy (GTDB): domain Bacteria; phylum Bacillota; class Clostridia; order Lachnospirales; family Lachnospiraceae; genus SFDP01. Next base: position 374 of record JAFQLB010000074.1, on the reverse strand, counting down.
CTGGTTTTTAGTTTGATATTGACGGTACTTTTTTTTGGCACGAATTCTTCCATAGAGTTTGCTACGGATTCTTACGAGGTTCTGAATACGGAAGGTTCCTGGAAATGGATGCTGTATGATAACGGGAGACTTGTAAACGCGCTGGTCTATTATGTAATTGAACGAATGGGACTCTCCCATGGGATCATTTACCATCTCTCCTTTTTTTCGGCCATGTTGTTTTTATATTTTGCCGTATGCCTCTGGTCCTATATATTGAGACGGTATATAGAAAATGAATACGTTTGTGTCATGCTGTCCTTTTTGGGAATTGTAAATCCGTATTTTGTTGAGTATTTTCTGTTTATTGAGAAGGGATTATTTCTGTTCGCGGT
>JAFQLB010000073.1 GCA_017396675.1 Lachnospiraceae bacterium | reverse complement strand
GCCATTACCGTCCACGGAAGAACCAGAGAGCAAATGTACAGCGGTACGGCTGACTGGGAGTGTATTGCAAGGGTGAAGGAAGCGGTGTCCATCCCGGTGATCGGAAACGGGGATGTGACTGACACAGCTGCTGCCCTTCGCTGCATGCGTGAGAGTGGCTGTGACGGTGTTATGATCGGAAGGGCTACCAGAGGCAATCCATGGATCTTTCGGCAGATTCAAAGGGAGATGGAAACGGGAGAAAAATGTCCGGGGCCTTCCGTCGCAGAGCTGAAAGAGACGATTCTTCGTCACGCTGTCATGCTGACGGAGTTCAAGGGAGAATATATTGCTGTTCGGGAAATGCGCAAGCACATCGGATGGTACAGTGCCGGACTGCCCCATTCCGCAAAGCTTCGGGGACAGATCAATACCATGGAGACCATGGAAGGACTGAAGGAAACAATAGAGCGGCTGTTTGCAGAAAGATAGGGGGAGGCCTATGATTACCGTCAGTGTATGTATGATCGTAAAAAATGAGGAAAAGGTTCTGGCAAGGTGCCTGGACAGCCTTGCGGGACTCTGGGAGGAGCTGATCATTGTAGATACCGGTTCCACGGACGGCACCATGGAGATAGCGCAAAGATATACGGATCAAATCTATACCTTCCCATGGACGGGCAGCTTCTCCGATGCCAGAAATTTTTCTTTTTCCAAAGCCACTTGTGATTACATCTATGCAGCGGATGCGGACGAGGTTTTGGAGGAAGAAAACAGACAGAAGTTCCTGATGCTGAAGGAGGCGATGCTGCCGGAGGTAGAGATCGTTCAGATGTATTATGACAATCAGCTGTCTCAGAGAAGTATTTACAATTTTGATCGTGAATACCGGCCCAAGCTGTATAAACGCTGCAGAACCTTTCTCTGGGAGGAACCCATCCATGAAGCGGTACGCCTTTCACCGGTGGTATTTGACAGTGATATTGTAATCAGTCACCGCCCCCAGGGGCAGCACGCCGGCAGAGATCTGGAGGTATTTCTGGGAATGCTGGCAAAGGGGGAGACCCTGTCGCCTCGTCTGCAGCGAATTTTTTTGCGGGAACTGTACTTTATGGGGGAGGAGCGTCACCTGGAATCCGCAGCGGAGTATCTGCAGCAGATCTGTGACAGCGATACGGTTGATGATGATACCTTTGGTTGCGGGATTGCCATTCTGTGCAAAAAAGCCCGTCTGCAGAAGGATCATCAGGCAATGCTGAAATTTGCCTTAAAGGGTGTGGCGGGAAAAGGGAGCGCCGAGCTTTGTGCAGAGCTGGGATTGTATTTTTATGAAAGAGAGGACTATAAAGAGGCGGTGCTTTGGTTCTATAACGCGGCCTATGAAACGGAAAGTCTGATGGATCTGAAGGCATCCGTGGATATACCGAAAAAATACTATGAAGAGTGTCGTGAAAAATTGGGATTCTTGACAGAGAGGTAAAAAGTGGTTATAATACCCTAATTACAGGGGATATTATGTTGTGGTAATAAATCAGGAAAGGGTAATGGAATGAAAGAGAAGAAAAATATTCTGACCTATGAAGGATTGAGAAAATATGAAGCTGAGCTGCAGGAGCTGAAGGTGGTTCGTCGTCAGGAGGTGGCTCAGAAGATCAAGGAAGCCAGAGAGCAGGGCGATCTGTCCGAGAATGCCGAGTATGATGCAGCAAAGGATGAACAGAGAGATATCGAGGCACGCATTGAAGAGTTGGAGAAGATTCTGAAGAATGCGGAAGTGATCATTGAAGATGAAGTGGAACTGGACAGGATCAATATCGGCTGTCAGGTTGTGATTTTGGATATGGATTACGAAGAGCAAAGCGAGTATAAGATCGTCGGCTCTACAGAGGCCAACAGCTTAAAAGGGAAGATTTCCAATGAATCTCCTGTAGGGAAGGCACTGATCGGAGCCAAAACGGGTGAGATCGTGGAAATTGAAACCCAGGCCGGAAGATCCAGATATAAGGTGCTGGAGATTCGAAGATCCGGTTAGGAGAGACCAGATAGGAGACGAAACAATGGCGGAAATGCAGCAGCAACAGGATTTGAATCAGATTTTGAAGGCGAGAAGGGATAAGCTTGCGGCTTTACAGGAAGCAGGTAAGGATCCCTTTCTTGTTACCAGGTATGAGGTCACGCATCACAGTCAGGAGATCAAGGATGACTATGACGCCTTGGAGGGTCACGGCGTGTCCGTGGCAGGCCGCATCATGTTTAAGAGGATTATGGGAAAGGCCTCTTTTTGTAATGTGCAGGATCTCCGGGGCAATATCCAGTGCTATGTGGCAAGGGACAGCCTTGGAGAAGAGGCATATGCCGATTTTAAAAAATATGATGTGGGTGATATGGTAGGCGTAAAAGGAGAAGTCTTTAAGACGAAAACGGGTGAGATTTCCATTCATGCGGAAGAGATTACCCTGCTGTCCAAAAGCCTGCAGGTACTGCCGGAAAAATATCACGGCCTTACCAATACAGATATGCGCTATCGCCAAAGATACGTGGATTTGATTATGAATCAGGAGGTGCGGGATACCTTTGTCAGACGCTCTCAGATCATCAGCTCCATTCGCCGGTATCTGGATGGACAGGGGTTTCTGGAAGTGGAAACCCCTATGCTGGTAAGCAATGCCGGCGGTGCTGCGGCCCGCCCCTTTGAGACCCACTATAATGCTCTGAATGAAGATGTAAAGCTGCGCATTTCTCTGGAATTATATCTGAAAAGACTGATCGTTGGCGGACTGGAAAAGGTCTATGAGATCGGCCGTGTGTTCCGCAATGAGGGCTTGGACACGCGACATAATCCGGAATTCACCCTGATGGAGCTGTATCAGGCTTATACCGATTATAACGGCATGATGGATCTGACGGAAAATATGTTCCGCCACGTAGCACAGGAGGTCTGCGGTACTACCCTGGTACCTTACGGGGAATATGAGATAGACCTGGGCAAACCCTTCCTGCGACTGACCATGACAGAGGCCATCAGGCAGTATGCGGGAGTGGATTTTGACGCCATAGCCACCACAGAGGAAGCGAAGAAGATTGCCGATGAAAAGGGCGTTCACTATGAGAAGCGCCATACCCGAGGCGATATTATGAACCTCTTCTTTGAAGAGTTTGTGGAAGAGCATCTGATCCAGCCCACCTTTATTATGGATCATCCGGTGGAGATATCGCCCCTGACCAAGAGGAAGCCCGACCGTCCGGAGCTGGTAGAGCGCTTTGAGCTGTTTATTACAGCCAGAGAGATGTGCAACGCCTATTCCGAACTCAATGATCCTTTGGATCAGAGAGAACGGTTTAAGGCACAGGAGGCTGCCCTGGCAGCAGGTGACGAGGAGGCCAATACCACAGACGAGGACTTCATGAATGCGCTGGAGATCGGCATGCCGCCTACGGGAGGCATCGGATACGGCATTGACAGACTGGTGATGCTGCTGACCAATCAGCCTGCGATCCGGGACGTGCTGCTGTTCCCGACGATGAAGTCGTTAGACAAATAAATCCAGTATTTATGCGGGTTTGTGGACTTTGAAATTGTATGGTACGACAAGAGTACGACGAAATAACCTGTCTTAAAGGGTTAAAATAAACGATTTTAAATTAAATCGAGTCAGTTCAAGTTAATATTTTGTACTATAAGGACATTTTTCTAAAAGAAATTTTAGAGAAGTGTCCTTTTTTGCGTGTAGCAATGAGCCAAGTGCCATGCTTGCATGAGCATTTGGCGAATGTTGCAACAGCGAGTAGCTATGCTGTGAGCGTTATGGTCAGCAAAGAAAAATAAGAAATGGAGGAAAAGAACATGAATAGTACAGCGTTAGGAGCAGGAGCTGAAAAAGCCCAAGAAATTATTTTTATCAGTGAAGCACATGAGAAATTCTACTATGAGAAATTGAAAGAGGTACGGTATCAGGATGTATACCACAAGGCACTCTGCTATTGCCTTGG
>JAFQLB010000072.1 GCA_017396675.1 Lachnospiraceae bacterium | reverse complement strand
GGATTTGTGAATCAGCTCCAGCTGCACAGCATACTCCCGGTTCTCCCGTGAAAGGGCAGGAGCTTCTGCCCTTTCTCCGGTCCACCTATGAAGGGTTTCCCTGGATAGCTGTGTACGCTCGCTTTCCCGTTGTATCAGCGCAAGCTCCTTTAGCTGTTGTTCTCTCTCGATCCATTGTGTATCCTGAAGAAACAATCCCAGATTGTCCTTTGAGATCCCCATATCCCCGGTGGTCTCGGCCCGTCCCCCGTATTCTTCCAATATCCGGTAGATCCTCTTTGTTTCCTCCGGCAGCATTTCAAACATCCGCTCTCTGCTTCTTACTGCCTCTTCCTGCTGTCTGTCCGCCTCCTGCCTGTATTGCATCAGAAGCTGCTGCGGTTCCGACAAGGCCTGCAGGCTTTCCTCTTTGATTTCCTGAACCGTTTTTTTGGTAATCTGCGGCTTTACCTCCTGCAGCTGTAAGAGCCTCTGATACTCCTCCCATCGCCGGATATTCTGTCGGTTTATTTCCTCCAGCTGACTTCTCAATATCTCCCTTTCCTCTCCCTCTTCCTGCTGCTCTTGGGGTGGCAACTGGGTCAGGAGCTGCTCCTTAAGGGCGTGTACATATTCCTCCCGTGTCTGTGACCAAAGCGCTTCCGGCATCCTGCTTTCCAAAACTGCCTTACGCATGGGATATTCTTCGTTCCAAACAAGGTTCGTCTCCGCCTGTGTCAGTACATTCTGCATTCTGTGCAGGGTATTCTCTGCCGTCTGATAAAGAGCGCCTTTTACGTCCACCCAATGGTGTTCATCGGCTCTGTGGCTGGTCAGTCTCTGGTAATGGATGGAGTTGATCAGCTGATACAAAACAGCCTGTACAATCTGCTGATCAATCCGGGTGGGGGAGGTAAGGTCCTGGGTGTAATCCAGATACTCATAGGCATTTTTTTCAAGATACACAAAGGGAAGTGCTTCCTCCCTGAAATAGTTTTCCATTTGATTGTAAAGGATCTGTCTTGCGGTTTTCTTCTGCTCCGACAAAAGCAGCTGCTCATTGGAGATCGTCTCACTGCTGTGCATATGGAAGGAACTGAAATTATCCATAATCTGATAAATGACTCCCGTCTTCAGGCGGTTTATGACAGACTCATACAAATAATTTCGATACTCCTCCTGCTGACTGCGGGTCTCTCTGATGTCCTGCTTTGACACCGTTTCCCGATATTCGCTCTTATGCTGTTCATTTAAAAATGTATTCCATGCATTTCGGATCCCGATTTCCGTAAATTCATTTTTCTCTTTCTGCTTTACGATCTGAGCGAAAAACTGCGTTGTATTGCGAATCCCCATTTTTCTGAGGATCGCCTCGATATATACCTTATCCTGATAGGTCAGGTTGATTTCTTCTTTCAGGGATATCCGGTTTAAGAGATTATTCAATACCTCCATCTTTATTTCTCTGTTTTCATAAACGGAATGATTCATAAAGATATTGGAAGATCCCTCTTCTCCCAGATAAACTTGTGCAGGTGCGGTGACAAGGTGAAGCAAATCTTCTTCTTCAATGTCACAGGTGAGGATGGCATAATTCCCTCTGATCTTGTGATAAAAGCTCTCCGCAACAGCGGGTGTGAACTGCCTGCTGATCAATGCAATCGGCTTCTTAATTGTAAGCATTGTTTTTCCTTCTCATTATACCTTTGGAGTGCCCGGAGTGCCCACTTTCTGCAGACTCATAAAATCCTCCACAGTAGTCGCACTGGATACCCGGGGCCACTTTTTCGCCTTTGTTTCCAACACTTTTTTGTGAAGCTCATTCTTATTTTTTATCGCACCGGAGCTCTTCGGCCACCTCTTTGACCTCTCCTCCATCTGCTCCTTTTTCATTTCATTCTCATGCAGGAACGCACTGGACTTCTCCGGCCACCTCTTAGCCTTCTCCTCCATCTGTGCCTTTTTCATTTCGTTCTTATGTAAGGACGCACTGGAGACCTCGGGCCACTTCTTTGCCAGCTCCTCCATCTGCGTCTTTTTCGTTTCATTCTCCTTGTGGACTGCACGGGATTGCAGCGGCCACTTGACTGCCTTTTCTTCCATTTGGATGCGGGTCAGTTCTTTGGAAGAATAATTTGCCTTCCTGTTGCCGTTGCCTTCCTTTCCGGTTCCTGCAAACTGCCAGGTATCTGCACTCAGATAACTGGCGGCGGGATTATCCATGGCAAACATTTCCCGATATGCTATGGTAGTGGTTTCCAGAAGCAGTCCGCTCTGTTCCGCATTTAATTCCCCGTATTCCTTGGACATCACGGTACAACCCGTGAACACATACATCCGAACCGGATAGAACTCCCCGTATACACTATAGCGGTTGACATACAAAATCAGCGGCAGCACCAGATCCGTACCGTTGGCCAAAGGATCCAGAATATCCACTCCCACATACCGTTCCACCTGGAATGTAAAGGGCTTGGATATTGCTTTTCTCCTCAAATGAACATAATCGTTCAATCCCCCTTCCTGGATCGTCTCATATTCATTTTCCTTCTGAAACGCCCGGACCGATCTGCAGGGCAGATCGAAGATACCTTCCGCTCTGAGCATAAAGTTAAAATTCACTGCCGGATTCAATCCCAGATTCCGTACTACAATATTCCCGCCATCCATAGCATCGCTCTCCTGTTTTTACCGCCGTGTTGGTTTCATATCCAGAATACTTTTTTCTTTTTTCTGCTCCTTTGAGGGATTCAGACTCTCATTGATACGGGAAATCTGAGAGCACCAGCGTCTTCTGCTGGCATGATCCAGCTGAAGCACGTCCTCACTGCTCCAATGGAAATAATAAGATATAAACGCCATCTCCCGGTACAATTCTTCCTGTGGATACAGCCTTATCCCTCTTGGGTAAAATTTATAGGCACCTGATGGATCTTGCCGCATTCCGGACAAACCACTTCCATTGTAGGCGGCTCAATATCATTGATCCTTTGATACATATCCTGTAAAAAGGCCAGATCTGCGGTAAACAGCTTCTCAATCAGATTGGCTGTCACCATCTCAACTCCCTCCAGCTCGGTTACCACCTTTCCCAATATTACAATGGTCAGGTAGGAAGGATTACTTAATACGCGCGGATCCCTGGTGGCACTGATCTCATCTCCCGCCGTTGCCATCCGCATCTTCCCTCTCCTGTGAAGGATGCCTGCGTTATCCAGATACCCTTTCGGAAGCGTAAATTCATAAACTGTTTCCATTCCTGCATCCTTTCTCTTTGACTACACCCAGGAACCTTACCGTTCCCGGGTGTGTCATGCTTCATTCTGTATGCTTAGTTCGGTATGACTAATTCCTCGTATGCAATTTCAACGCTTTCAATTGCCACCTCACTGGTTTTTGCATCCAGATCAGGAGCGTTGTATTTTGCCACCCATGCATTGGTCAGGATCCATACTCTGGTTCCCGTCACCGTTGTATTCAGCGTCTGCGGGGAGCCGCCGTTAATATCGATCATCTCAATCTGCACATTGTTTCTGGGCATTTCCCCTCTGACCTCACTCACACATTCCTGGATCCAGGTCTTAAATGCATTGTCCAGCGTATATCCCATTTTCAGGGTGACATTGCCATGCTTCACCAGACCGGGAATTTTTACCGGTGCAAGGCTGTTGGCATTTCCCTGTCTGAACTCGATCACATCAACAGATGCCTCAACTCCGGTAACTTCACTGAATGCAGCCGTGCCGGATATTCCATCCACGGTCACCAGGAAGTTCATTTTCGTTAATGGATAGGCAAGGCCTTTTCCTTCACTTTCATATGTCGCCATGATTTATTTCTCCTTTTCTTTTCAAAACCTCCGGCCGATCCGCTTCTATTCTTCGGAAGCCTCACTGCCGCCGGCTTCGGCTGTATGCTGTGTTACTCTGAAGATTACAAACTCTGCGGGACGAGAAGGAGCGATACCGATATTACAAATCAGCCTTCCGTTCATAATATCATCTCTACTCATGGTTGTCGGTCCTATCTCCACAAAATATGCCTCTGACGGGGAGTTGCCGGTCAGCATTCCGGTTCTCCACATACCGTCAAGGAAGGAGGAGACGGTCAGTCCCACCCTCTGCCACAATGCAGGATCATTGGGCTCAAACACAACCCAGTTGGTATTGGCTTTGATACTCTCTTCCACGTAGATGAACAGACGCCGTACGTTAACATACTTAAACGCAGAATTGCTGCTGGCCGTCCGTGCACCCCAGACACGAATGCCCTGCCCCGGGATGGCTCTGATCAGATTGATTCCTTCCGGATTCAGAACATCCTGCTCTGCCTTGGTATAGTTTACCTTCAGACCGGTACAGAATACAACCTCATTTGCGGGCGCCTTATGTACGCCCCGATTGATGTCCGTTCTGGAATAGATTCCCAGCACAGCACCTGAGGGCGGGATGTCATCCGTTTTATTGGAGGAACGGTCAAACACCTGGATCCAGGGATGATACATTGCCGCGTAGGAAGAGTCGATGATGCTCCGATATTCAATCAAATCCTTTGTTTTGTACATTTCCTTCGGCATATCGAATACGGCAATCCTGCTCTTTACATTCTCACAGTGTGCCACCAGAGACACGATCACTTCCGGATCGGTTACCCCGGGAATGGCGATCATGCTGGCAGAGGTGTTTTCCAGGAAGGACTGAATCCCTGTGCGTTTCCCCGGTCCGTCATCCGTTCCGATGAAGGTGGCGGAGGTTACCTTGGAAATACTTCCGTCAAAGCCGCCTTCCAGATTCATCATTCCGCCGGTGATATCCTTCCCGAAGATGGCCTCTACCGGATTGCCGATGGTTTCCAGCTGCTCAATTTCCACCTTGATCAACTCACTGACAGACATTCTGGAGGCGATATAGTTGGGTGCGGAAACATTGAAGCTCAAATTGCTGTAATTTTCCACATCGTCGTTGTAACGGACATTTACATCCACATTGACCAGATAAAGAACGGTCTTGGGAATAATCGCCTTGTCTACCACTTCCTGTGAAAATGCATTTTCAAACATCACCGAGTTGTCATAAATGGAGACGATCCGGTTATACTCTCCGTTTACTTCCACCAGATCTCCTTCCCGGAAACCTTCCACCGACTTGGCAATATAGCCCGTCTGATTTTGAGCGATCAGCTGAAGTTTTTTTCGGGTAACCGTATTCATGGAAATCTGAATTCTGTTTCCCCATTTTCCTTCATTGAGCGCTTCCGCCGAAAAAATACCCATTTTTTTGCAAGCCTTTACGGCATCCGGCGGAATCACTCTGCTGACGTAGCATCTGGTTCCTCCGTTTACAAAAAACTGCTCCACACTGTTTGCAAGATAGCGATATCCCTCATGTGTGAATTCACTTAAGAATCCACCGAATTGTTTTGTAAAGCTTTTAAAATTGGTTACCAGGGAAGGTGCTCCGATTGCAGGACCCTTTTCGGCAAAGCCGATAAAGCCGGCGGTACTGGTTCCCACACCCTCTATGCTACGTGGTGCATTATCGTACTCTTCCACGTATACTCCCGGTGAAAAATATTCTGCCATGTTTTTACCCCTTTCTGTTTTGTTCTTTAAGCCATTGTTTTTAACTGACCCGGAGACACAATGCTGATACATCCGCCGTAGCTGCACATCAGCTTACTGTCGCTGGTAAGGCATGGCTTGCCTCCGATCAATACGTTTGGCTTTGTGGGCAGCCATCCGCCTACCGGTACCGGCACGCATGGCTGCGGTGTCAAAACACCCATGGCCGCTGCCGTTGCAGCCGCCACCTGCGGATTGGACAGGGTTGTGCACATCCCAAAGGGTCTGATATTCATCGGTGATGCATCCATAATCGTTGCCGCCGGTCTTCCTTCTCCCAGGCAAAGCGTCTGCGAGCTCACCGTAACATTTCCCGGCAAAGTGCCAAAGGTACAGGAGACGACCGCTCCCGTCACTACCAATTGTCCCATATCCTCTCCTTACTTCAGGCAATCTTCCTCCGTATTATGGAAGTCGACAGCCTTGTACCTCACTTCATTTTCTACTACATACCTCACCAGAAATGTTAACTCATCGCTGTCATCCCTGACTCTTAAGCAGTAGTCCCCCTCTTCCGTCACCATCCCGAAAATGATGCGGTTTACGGGTGAATTGACGGAAAACTCTTCCTTCAGCGGCTTTCTGATCCTGACCGACGAATCCGGCATTTCCTCTGTAACCTCAAATCCCTCATAGGTCTGCCGCTGTCTGTGAATCACACCGTAGTAGAGATTTCCCAAATTGATCCCCTGTGTCCTGAAAAACTTCATGATACATCTTTTTTCGTCAAACTCCTTGATAAAAAGACCGGATTCCTTCAGGCTCACAGCTTCGATTGCAGTGATTCCGGGAAGTCTTCCCGAAAAAGATAACAGAGGCCTTCCTCCGGCGGTATTCTCTGACGGTATCAGGAACACTTCCTTCATCGGTAACCCGTGATCCATATCCTCATAACAAATCCTTGCCATAGCTGTTTCATATCCGAATACCTTCACTCTGACGGAACGATCGCTGCGTCCTGCGTTTATAAAAACGTAATTGCCGCTGCCCCTTGCAATCGGAAAGACCTCTTTCTCATCTTCATAAAAGTGAACGTCTCTTTCCGATACCTCGTAGCCCGTTGTCGTATCCAGAAGTCTGAGTACAAGATCGACTCTGTGATGAATGACGGATGCCTCCACCTGATGCTCTACCTCCCTTCTTCTCCTGCAATATGCAGCCCGAAGCTGGCATCCACAACTCTCGGTGTGTCGATGATCACTTCGCTGGACAGGAACACGGGTGCCGCCTTATAGAACAGGCTGATCTGATAGGGCTTGTTGATCGCCTGCCACACCCTTACCTTCTCCTCCAAACTTATCTTCGCCTGAGACAGTACAATCGGAGGCTCCTGCGTATCCAGCCAGGACTGCAGCTGGTTGGGCAGTACAGAGCTGTTGTCATTGACGATCTGTGCTACCCTTCCGATGATTTTTTGTATATCCGGTGCCTTCAGACCCATCTGAGAGGAACCGTTGATAAACACCATATAGTATAAACCATATGGCCTTGGCGGCTTTTTCAGCTGTACCCTTCCCTTCTGCATGAAGGGTCCCTGTGAAACATCGGTTTCTTCCCGGATATCGTATAGATACAGTCCCAGAATGTAGTCCACATCCTGATCCGCCGGAGAAGATATTTCGATGTTATTGGGGGAAGGAATGGGCTCCGGACACATTTTGCTCCTGAGCGTCTTTACAATATAGGCACTGACATCTGCAATAATGGGATAGTCTGCCATTTACTCCTCCCCTCCTTCCATTTGACTGTATAATTCTTCTGCTTCCTTCTGCATTGTTTCTGTCAGACAAATTCCCGAATTCTTCAGTTCCAGATATTCTCCCTGACATCCGAATAACAGCAGGGCATCCTCCTCGGGGATATATAAATCTTTTTTCCAAAGGATCCTGGCCGCAAGCTCCTGTGTCTGATCCGGGTACATCCACAGGGTATCTTCCCCGGCCTTCATCCGATAGATAGCCCCCCTCTTCGACAAGGTAACCTCTTGTCCCAAATTGTCGTAAATGTATCGATATCCGCCCACCCCTGCAACGGAAAGCAGTGCCACATATTCTTTTTCTTCTCTGTCCGGTTTGGTATAAATACAGTAATTATCCTCCGCCAGTGCAAAATATTCCTTAAACAGTGTATCCAGGGATCGATATCCGTCTTCAACCAGCCAGTCCAATACCACAAGCGCCTCAGCCTGCTTACGTGGGTTCAGTTGTTCAAAGCTATCCCCAAAGAAGTCCTCCATGATCCTTACCACGCTGTCTTCCTGCGGGCTGCTCTTGCTTCCTTCCCCGTATAGTTCGTGGAGGGGACTTTCCTTGCTTTCTTCTATGGCTTTGTCCGCTGCCGCCGCAAGCTTTGAATTGCCGCTTTTCTCAGCTTCCTTCCTGATATTTTCCAGTGCTTTTTCGGCTCCCATCAAAGCCAGGGAGGACATGGTATCCGAAAGATCCTCCTTTCCCTGTGCCAGCCCCAGCAAAGCCTCCTTCTCCAGCTCATTGATCTGATTCAGAGCCGTTGCGCTTCCGGCTTCGTTGGCCGCCTTTGCTTTTTCGGAGGGAGAGCTGTTCTCACTGTCGATGATGCTTTTCAGCTCCTGTTCCTTTTCTTTTATCTTTGTATCCAGCACTTCCAGCTCCGCCTCAGTCTTCTTTGCCAGAGCCAGATCGTTGTCATCCAGAGCCTGTTGATACTCTGTCATCTTTTCTTCTCTGGATTGTTCCAATTGATCCATCTGGGACGCCAGCTCATCATTCTCCTGCATGACAGACCTTGCCAGATCCTGCAGCCAGATCCTGTATTCCTCCAGACTTTCTTCGGCCTTGCGGGCAAATGCATCCGCCGGAATGACGTTTTTTAACTGTAGGGTGTGGTCTATCCGGTCATAAATTACGGTAAGTCCCATATCCGGTATCTGTCTCTTCACCTGTTCACGAATCAGAAACTCCAATTCCTGCAGCGCTGCATTCAGATCCGTTTTCTGTATTTCCAGTGCCTGATTCTGTGCTGCCTGACTGACTGAGTTGGCTACCGCCACCTTATATTCTTCTCCTGTCCCTGATGTCAGCTTCTGTACATATTTCTCATCAGCCCTGGGAATCAGCTGACTCTCAATCAGTGCAAGCTCCGCTGCTTCATCCGCGATAATTCCATCCTGAATATGGTAGATCCTCTCTAACTCTCTTACGTATTCCTGTACGCCCTGTCCGTTCTGATTGATAATCAGGACACATTTTTCATATTCTACCGTTCCAAGGACGGTGCTTCCCGGCTCCAGACGGTTGCTCACAGCACTTGTGTAACCGCTTTGGCACTCCTTCATGGCAGTTGCAATGGCTTCCAAAACCGAACTGTTTTCCACAAACTGTTCGGTTTCATAGTCAACGATCACTTCTACAGTTTCCGTTTTCGTTCCGCCTTCGCCGTCATCTACTTCTACCTCCTGCAGCTCCTTAACGGCAATTTCGTACTTCTCCTTATCGTAATCGCTGCCGGTGCAGAGCTTCTGCAATTCATTCAGCAGATTCTCCTCCGCCTGCCCCAGCATATACAGTACCTCGGCACGTCTCCTGGCATCCACCTTGCGCATCAGACGGAGTATGATTTCTGCCAGTTCTTTTTCGCCGCCCGCCTGCATCTGTTCATAGGCTGCCTGCAGGCCGTTTAACTGCCCGTCGCATTCGTTGGTAACTTCATTTCGCAGTTCTGTGGAGAAGAAGTCCCTGAGGACCACATAATAATACCTGTTTACTCCCGAATCCTCCTCATCAAACAGTTCATCGTACTGCTGCTTGAGCTGCTCCAGCTCCTTGAGATTGTACAGATCATAGGGTTCCTCAATGTTGAAGATATTGACCTTGGCTCCCGTAAGTGCATTCTTTGTAATTCCGTCGGAAAAGGTATAGTACTCCACTCTCAGATCCTTCATCTCTTCCTCGGTTACCGGCTTCCCCTCACCGGATATCTGGGGCAGACCGCCGGCATCGGTAATATCAAGCCACGCCCCCTGCGCCAGCTCTGACTTATAATACACATTGGTCTGATTTCTGTCAGAGGCACTGGAAAGAGCCGTTTCATACAGCTCATCGGTCATCCCCTGAATATGGATCAGGTGAGCACCGATGAACAGGACGCCGTCCTCCACCGTATTCCTTGCGCTGAACTCTGCAAAGCTCAGCGTCGGATCCGTTTCTTCCCGTTCTGTTTCCTCAGCCGCCATCCCCAACCGACCGAAGGAAAGGATCACTGCCGCTATGAAAAGCACCGGGAGGATGCACAGCCATACCACTTTCTTTTTATTCATCCGCTGCCTCCTCCTTCCTTAAGCTTTCATTTACAGTATCGAAATATCCTCTGTACAGCAGATTTTTTGCTTCATCATAGAATTCCAGCTTCAGTTCTTCAAGACTATCCGACAATAGCCCCAGATGCTCAAAGGGCGCATCGATGGCCAGATACTCTCCGCTGCCCAGCCCGGTTCCCTCTTGATCCAAAATGCGATAGAAAGCAATTCCTTCTATGGGCTTCGTTTCCAACTCTATCCCTATCATTCCGGTCACCGGATTGGTGGTTAGCAGGTACGTTCCGATCAGCGTATCCTCGGTCTCTTCCACAAGATAGGCTTCCAGAATGCTTAAAGCTCCCGTGGTCTCTTCCGGATTGATCACACAGTCATCCACAAATTCCTCCCCGGCATAAAAACGCAGCTTCACCGTGTCAACATCCTCTACTGCCAGCTTCAGATGGCGAATGGTCTGCCCGATGGGTGTCCTCCCTCCGATACACAGATGATCGCACCACAGCTCATAGTGAGTCAGAGCAATGGGAAAATCGGAGGGTATGCTTACCCCCAGCCGGAATTCCTGCTCCTGGATGATGGACTCCATATAATAATAGGCTCCGTTGGCATATACGCCCCGGATATAGCTGCCCTCCATGCCATCTCCAAGGATTGCACTTACACCTCCGCAGGTAAGTCGGTCGAAGCTGTAGATAGCTTTGACATATTCTCCCATTGCTTCCATGGTTTCCTGCCAAAGCTCTTCATAGGAGTCCATGGATGTCATATACTCTTCCCGGGTCAGTTCTCCCATTCTTAAATAAATGCCTTCCTTTTCCAGCGTCGCTTCACTCTTTTTTACTTCTTCCCGCAAATTTTGGTATGCACTCTGAAGGCCAATGACGTTGTTGTATTCCTCCTCCACACTTTGGCGCAGTTCCTTTGCTCTGTTCTCTTTTTCCAGCAGGGCATCCTGATAGCTTAATGCTGCCTCGTACAACGAATAGGAGGCATCTTCCACATACCGGATTCCCGAGATCTGCCCTTTAAACCACTCCTTGGGGATCTTTAAGAACAACAGCCTGACACTCCCCTGCCAAGGCTCGTCAATTGCGGTAAGAAACGCATCATATTTCAGCTTGAACGCATTCTGATCCACCTTTTCTCCCTCCAGAGCCTGGGTGACGAAGGAAGAAATATGGCGCATTTTATCACCGTATTGGTTCTCCATCAGGCTGTAATTGGTTTCCAGAGCAATCTTTTCCGTGGTGGCATTCATGCAGACCTCGTAATAGCCGGCGTCTCCATCCAGCGTATGCTGTATCAGCTGCGGCAATTGGCTTCTTCTCAGTCTTACATCAATAAAATCCTCCTCAAACCGATATCCCAGAGTCAGTTCCATCCCGCACATCTCTGACAGCTTCTTTTTGTTGTTCATCAGATCTCTTTGTTTTGCTGCCAGACTGTTCTGAAAGGTCTGTATTTTTTCTTCCAGTGTCTCTGCATCATTGACCGTGCTGCCGCCCACCTTCACATCAGCGCGGGTCTTTTCGAGACGCTCTCTAAGCTCCTCCAATCTGCCTTCATAGAATTCCACTTCCTGTATGCCCACCAGGATATCCGTGTACAGCGTTGTAACCTCCTGGGTTGTAGCCAGTTTCTGATCCGTAAGCTTATGCTCCAACACATCTATCTCGGCTTCAATCTGTATCGGCTTGAATTGGAATTCAAACTCTTCTCCCAGATCGGGCTTCTCCGGAAGTTCAAAATTAATCAGCGGAGACCACCGAAAGGTGGACATATTCTTTTGCTTTAACCGGATGGTCTTGACTGCCTGCTTCAGCTCCACCTCCTTTACCGCCAGTTCGCTTTCCAGCTTGGCGTATTCTTCGCTGTTGCTGATGGCGGTGCTGATGGCGGTATCCATCGTAAACAGGGGATCCTCCGCTCTTGCCTGCAGCCCCAAGCAAAGGAAAGACAGTGTCAGAAAAGAGAGCGCTGTGAAGTTTCTGATGGCGTTTTTTTCTGTCTTGATTGTCATATGTATTATCCTTCCTGTGCTTCGATCATGTAATACAAAAACCCTTCCTCAGAACCGTCTCTGATAAAGGAGTAAATCAGACCGTCCTTTTCGTAGGAGTTGATATATACAATGTAATCCTCCTGAATACCGTCAACATAGCTGTAGTCCGTGTACAGATCATCCCCGCTGATCTCTACCCGTTTCACCGGTTCCAGGGAGGATTGAATCTTATCATTGATGGCAATGGCTTCTCCCAGTGTGATCCTGGAATTCCCCTCATAAATCCCGGTCCCAAAATATCCGTTCAGTTCCGCAATATTGTCACACTTGGCGCTTCCGCTTCCAAAGGTATTTTCCAGAACAAATACCTTCTCTATCATGAAGGAATCATCCAATGCCCGGGCATCGCTCCTGCCAACATACATGGCATTGATCTGTTCCATCTTGACTACCAGCTCTTCCTCGCTTTCATAAATACTGCGTGTTCCCGTATACATTTCTCCTGCCTCAGCGGTGCTCTTACCCAGTAATTCACTGTACACCACCTCATCAGAAGAAAAATTCCCCGTATAAATCAGATTGTTACCTGTATCATAGAGCTTTCCGGCACCTTCCTTCTCTCCCCGGTGAAACTCTCCCTCATACTCCAGGCTGCCGTTTTCCCGGTACAGCTTCCCTGTTCCCTGATACAGGTTCTGCTCAAAGCTGCCGCTGTAGGCTACCACTCCGTTGTCGTAATAGCACGTCCCCGCTCCCTGGTACAGGTTCCGGTCAAAATTCCCCTGATATACAATATTTCCCCCCGGAGAATACAGAATCCCGCTTCCGGTAACCGCCCCTTTATCCACATTGCCTTCATAGGCAAGATATCCGGATTTTCCCTTGATCCTTACCTTTCCGCTGGTAAATCGCAGGAGAATCGAATCATAATCATAGGTTCTGATTCCCTCATTTCCCTCTGCTGCCTGATAACTGTCCTTCACCGTGATTAAGTAATACACACTGACCACTCCCAGAACCACCGCAATCGCAAACGCCAGTCTCCGGCTGATCAGCCAACCTATCACCTCATAATAATCCCGCTTATGCCTGGGTCGGATATCCAGAAGTGAAGCAAAGAAAACACGTATTTTTGAGATAACCCGTGTGCTGATGTAATTCCAGCTGGTCCACAGCTTTATTCTGGTAACAAGCGGTGTAATCTTCGCCTTGGCCGTTGCGATCAGCACCTTGAACAAGTTATCGCCCATTCGTCATTCCCTCCTCCCCTTATTTTACGGCCTGTCCAAGATCAAAGCAAATCTCTCCTTCTGCTGTCCGGTTCAGATACTTCTCACAGGTAAACAAATACCACTTGGCAATTCTGTCTTCTGTGTATTCCCGCATAATTTCCGAGAACGTACTGCGGGCAAGATAAAAATCCGACTGATAAAACAGCTTCAGACCCTTCTGAAATTTCTGATTCAGCGCTGTTTTTTTCCGCCTTTCCTCTTCTTCACAGGCATAAAGGACTTCATAGAGCCGAATCTCTTCCTTTGTTTCCTCCGGTATCAGATACCCGATGTAACGAAGGCCCTGTGAAAGCCCCTCCCGTTCCATGACGCTGTCGGTAATTGTCAGCTTGATCTGCTGTTGCTGCAGCCAGCGTCCCAACTTTTCAAAGGCTTTCATTTTATCAAACACCAGAAACGGAAAGCACTGCTCATTGTTGCCGGCCACACCGTAGCTGTAATGATCGTAATGAAGAAGCATTCCCGTTCTCAGTCTCTCGTAGCCCTCCGTCTGCTGCAGTTCACGCATAAAATTCACGCCAAAGTCGGTGGCTTCTTTACTTTCCTGCAAAAACAGCATCTTCATATGATCCAGATTATCACTGCCGGACAAAAAGAATCCCTGTTTCTGATCTTTATGTTTATCCAGCAGCTGAATATAGGTATTCATCCGCTGCATCAACGAGGCATCCATACCGGTGCTCTGTACGTTGTTGATGATCGCCAGCGTTCCGTACAGCCGGGCCACATCACCGCTTGATACCTCTTCAATGGAATCCTTCCCCAGAATCTTTTCCAATCGCTTGGGAGCGAACCGGTAACAGGATTCGTACAGCTTGAATTTGGTATAATTCATTTTGTTCATTCGCCTCCTGATCTGAAGGAGGCTGTTCCACATCAGGTCGATGTCCTTTCCGTAGGCCACATCCTTTTTGATCTCATAGTCGCCGCAGGCCAGCAAAAACATGCTTCTCCCCAGGCTTCTGATATCCCTCTCCTGGTAGAAGATCAGACCTGCGCAAAGAATACTTGCGATCAAAAAAATGATCAGAGAGGACTTCAGATAGCTTTCCCGGCTCTCTGCCATCCCCGCAGCAGGCTGACTTTTTAAAAGCCCAAGGAAACAGTATTCCGGTATCAGCGTTTCTTTTTCCGAAACACCGATCAGCAGATACGGGCTGCCTTCTATCCATACCTGTGTACTCAGTCGGGGGATCCCGTCCTTCATCTGATCCAGCATCGGAATGGCTGCCGTACTGTATCGATAAGCCGCGTGCTCGGTGTTCCTTCCGCTGGCACCGGCCAGAACCCTATGATCCGATGCCCGCACCAGGGCAATATCATAGAAAAGCTGAGCCGGTCCCTCTTCTTCCAGAAAAGAGCGGATTTGTTCACTGATTTCGTAGTAATTCTCATTCCGATAAAAATCCGACTCCTCCGCAAAAACCTTGTAGCGGCCTCCGATCTGTCTTTCCAGCTCCCTAAGATAATAGGTGCCGTATTTTTCGTTCTGTTCATATTCCGCATCCTGTCTCACCTTCCAGGCCAGTCCGGCACCCATTGCGATGACGCATAACAGCACCAGTTCCACGATGATCACCGTATAAACCGTATGGTTTCTGTTTCGTAAAACGATGGTTCCCAGGATTAAAAGCACATATCCCGTCAGTAAAAGCAGCCCGTAAAAGACCAGCTTTTCCTGCTGGAATCGAAATATCTGTATGGGGGATAATTCCCTTTGATAAAAGCTGTCCAATATGGTCTCTGACAGCAGAAAGTGTTCCTTTCCCGTTCCGTCATCCAGGCGAACCAGATATTCGCCCTCCGAAAATCCCGCATCGATGATCCGTCTGCCCTCCTCTGCCTCCAAAAGGCGCAGGAGTCTTAAGAATACAGTTTCGTCTGCTTCTCCGTCTGTCAAATTCTCTTTGTCAGGCTCCTTTTCTGAGGATATTTCCTTCAGATTCTCTTCCTTTTCCATGAAATACGTATATACGGTGTCCTGGCGGTCTGAAATAAGGGTCAGATAGAATCCCGTCTCATCCACGGCAAAATCCGTCATTGAACCGGATTCTTTGGGAAGAAAGGTATCGCTGGCCGCTGCCGGATGCATGGTCTCGTCCAGCTTCAGAATACAATATTCTCCCTCCGGCTCCTGAAGTAAAGCATACAGGCCGTTGTGCCAGGCCAACCCGGCAATCCGCATCTCCTGTCTGTAGCTTCCGGTAAAGAAAAGATTGGTCACCGTGTGATTATCATCAATTTCGTAAATTACACCTTCCCCTTCCCGGTTGTCCAGCACATAAACTTTGCCCTCAGCCTGAATTCCGTCCTGACATAAATGCATCTTTTCCTGACGATTCCATCCGGCTCCGTCCCGAAAAGCAATTCCCGCTACCACCAGCAGCCATAGAATTCCCAATATGATCGGAATACCTTTTTTCATTGTGTAACATCCTCCCCGGTCTACTGTTCCAGCGATTGACTGCCAATTACCTTAAACCCGTTAAACAACACTCTTAACCACGGTATGTCACCAAAAATCAATTGTGAAAGCAGAGAAATCAACGCAATTGCCACCACTGCGGCACTAATGATAAAGACACATCTGTACAGCGTATCCTGATGCCTGCGAAGGAACTGCAGAAAGCGTTTTATGAGGCCTTTCTGTTTCACGGGAGATGCTGTGATTTTAATATCCTTGTACAGTTCCACAAAGCGACTGTAGCTTTCCCGCTGGATTTTTTGTTCCAGAATCCGGTAGCTGAAGCCTTTCTGTGAAGCCTTGGACCGGAGCAGTGTTCTGGCGATCCTTGCACACTGAAGCGCACAGTCCCGTTCATTCTTTCTCTCATCCAGCTCCTCCAGATCCAGCTGATATCCGAAATATACGGAATGATCCTTGGCCAGATGTATCTGATTCTGTGTCAGGATCAGATACAGAATCGGAAACGGCAGATTGGAAGCCATGCAGCACAGAATCAGGCTGATACAGATTTCCTCACTGGTTTGCGCCGTCAGGCTGTCCCCCATATAAAAATCCATCAGCGGTCTTTCCTGCCGATACTCAAACACCATACAGAAGGCTCCTCTGTCCGAAAAGCTCTCCAGATAGGAATCCCCGGTTCTTTTTTCCGACTGCTCAAAGATTTCCAGATATTTTTTGGCCGTCTGATGCTCTTTGATTACAATCAGCGTATAAGAAGTATCGCTTTGCACATTGGAGTCTCTGCAAATAAAAACATCGTTCCTACTTCCTTTTTTTACTTCCCGGAGACATTCCAGTTTCATCTTCCCGGACTGATAAAACATATTCAGCCTTCCTTTCCTACTCTAAGGATTCCTGCGCCCCTCTTTTCTTGACAATGGCATAGGCGTAGGTACAGATCACCGGCATTTCCACACAATACATCCGAATCTCATATACGCCTTCCCTGGAAGGAGCCGTATACACGCCGTCGGAGGTTATCTCCCCGCTTCCCGGCTCCGTCAGTTCATACATGATACTGCAGCTTTCCATATTGTTGAAACGAACCTGGAAATAATGACTCTCCCTGACTCCCAGTACAACCGTGGGTGTGTCTGTGGTGATACTGATATCTTTATACTTTTCCTCCAGCTCAATATCCGCTCCTGCCGGAAACCGAATGGCTACCCAACGATAGGTAAGTACCAGCTGGTCAATATTCCTCAGCAGCTTGGCTGCCACAATAAAGCTTCCTTTGTCATTCAATACCTTGACTGCTGTTTCCGCATCCACACCAATGGTATTCTCTGCACGAAACAGTTCGGGATTTCCGTAGATCGTATTTTTTACATCGGATCCTCTTGCCTCATCCGAAGTAATATACTCATATCCGATTTCCACGTATACATTACCCGGTCCAAGGCCATGCATAATTTCTCCGGAATAACGGATGTCTCCCTTTCTGGCACTTTCTCCCAGAGGAACCTCCAGGATGCCGGAGGCAAATTCCGGTTTTCTCTCCTTCAGTCTTTCTTCCCCTGCGGCATCGCTTTTGATATCTGTACCGGGGGTGGAAACCAAAATATCCACCTCTTTCTCAAAGTATTCCAGATACTGATTTCTCAGCCCCTCCTGTGCAGGTGCAATGACATATTTTTTTACTTCTTTTTCCTGAATCTCCTCAATCAGATAAGCGCTGTCGGTCCGTACCAGTCTCAGATTTGCCAGCCGGATATAGTCCTTTACATCACCGATATTTCTGATTTCAAGGCTCATATGACCGATTGCATGGTTTACCAATGTCCTGGGAGTTTCCCCGGACAAAAGAACATTGAGGGAAAAACCTGCCATTACCGGCGCGGCCGTATGATCCACATAGCCTCTTGCACTGTCCGCCTTCAGTACAATACTGGTTTCATTTGACGGCACATCTTCTACAAATACCCAGTATTCCTTCGTCAGCTTTTCTCCGAAAGACAGCAAAACATCCTCCAGCTCCACCGCCAGCTCGTGTTCCCTCCGGGCTGACAGAAATACCGGCATCTGAAGCACACCATGGTATGTCAGACGTTTCTGCGCATCCGAAAGCTTCTCTGCCTCAAGAACAATCTTGACATTTCTTCCTTTGCTGACCGAAGAGGGAATCAGAACTCTTACCAGATAATCATCGGTAACCATCAGTTCCGCCTGTGTGAGAAATTCCGTTTCCATCATGTACTCTTCCGGATCCTGATCGGCATCCATCAAAAAAAGCTGATATCCCTCACTGATCCGATTGTACTCGTATTCCCTGCCATCCTCGCCGACTCCCTGATTCATGGTGTAGACGGTATGTACCTCCTCCTCCTGATATCTCAGGCAAAGGAGCGCCCGGTTGCTTTGCAGGGTGTCAAAGCCATCCAGAGAAGACAGCTTTTTTACCACGGAAGTCTCGATAATGATCTCCCGCCCCATCCCGTCGATTGCCACTCCGCTCTCGATCATCAAAGAGAGATCATCCAGATTAAAGACTCCCAATCCGCAGACGACACCGGAACCATACATCAGGTTGTTGATAAACCTGCGCTTACTGTTAAAATAAACCTGTTCAGCCTGGAAATCCGCCGATGCCAGCATCTTCCCCGGATAATAACGATTTCTTTCAAAGGGATACAGTTTCGTATTTTTCATATGGACTCCTTCGCATAAATGCTCTTCTTCATTTCCGATTTTTTATTTCTCTCTATTCTCTCCATTCTCCCCAAGGAATGTCAGACACAGCATGGTGATATCATCAAATTGCTCCGCTTCCCCTACGAATGTATCGATGCTTTCCTTTACCGCCTTCAGAATCTCCTCCGGTGAAGCCTGTGCATGCAGGTTCAAAACCTCCTCCAGGCGCTCCTCCCCATAGAGTTCGTCTTGCATATTGTTGGCTTCCGTCACGCCGTCCGTATACAGGTAGAGGCTGTCTCCCCTGTGAAGCATAAGCTCGCTCTGCTGATAGGGCAGACCCTCCATTCCCGCCAGCACAAAGTCCGGAGCACCTTCCAGATAACGAAATACGCCGTCGGCTCCTTTGATGACCGGGGGATTGTGTCCCGCATTGACATAGGAGAGCTTTCCTGTAGAAATCTCCAGGATTCCCATCCAGGCCGTAACAAACATGTTCTCCTTGTTATTCTCGCACAGCTGGTCATTTGTCTGCTCAAATACCCGGGAAGGCTCCTCCCCCTTCTGCGCATGGTTCTTCAGCAGCGTCTTGGCGATAACCATGAACAGTGCTGCCGGCACGCCTTTTCCGGATACATCGGCAATTACCACGGCAAGATGGTCCCGGTCCACCATAAAGAAATCATAGAAGTCACCGCCCACCTCTCTGGCAGGCGTCATGGTTGCGAAAATATCAAACTCTGCGCGTTCCGGAAAGGCCGGGAATATGCTTGGCAGCATATCCGCCTGGATCTGCTTTGCCACATTCAGTTCCGCACCGATCCTTTCCTTCTCCGCCGTAATCTCCGTCAGGTTGGCAATATATTCCTTGATGCCGATCTCCATCTGCAGAATGCTTTGACTCAGCATCTGGATCTCATCCCCGGTGTTCACAGTATCCAGCTTGTCAGATACCTCCGTATCATTTTTGACAAAGTTCTCTGCCTCATGAGCGATCAGCTTGATGGGACCGATCATATTCCTGTACGTATACATCATGAATATAATAATAAAGAGAATCGCCACCAAAACGGTTACCATAACAGAGCTTACGATGTATTCCTGCAATGCGCTTTCCAGTGTGGACATGGGGATCTCCACTCCGATGACCCCTCTCACCACGCCGTTGATTATAACCGGATATACCGCAGAGGTGTTATGTCCAAATTCCCCCTCCGAGACGAAATAGTTGTCTATCCGTTCTCCCGTTTCCAGGATCTCAAGCACAGGCTCAATGTAGGAGGCATTAAACCCGCCCATATGACCAAAGTCAAACTTCAGCTCCTCCACCATATAACAGTCAAAGATATAGGTTGAGGGATGCCAGTTTTCCGTATCCGATGCGTCATAGGCCAGGATTTCTTCCCTGTCGGAATAGGTCATGTAGATATCGTTGGCATTGGTAGCCTCCCGAAGCGCATACAAAAGTCTTTCCACTTCCCGGTACCTTTCGGAGCCTTTCAGCTCATCAATTCTCTCCTGGGGGACAGTCCCCTTGAAAAAACCCTCTGCCGTATCCATGTATAGGGCAAGCTCCTCTTCCGTCATAAAGCTTTCAAAGGTCTCGGCAATATCATAGGCCGTATCATTGTACTGCTTTTGTATACGTTTGCTATAGTTTCTGTAGCCGATCACTGTGATGGAAAGGCAGATCAAAATACCGATGATAACGAAGCCTACAATAAATTTTACACCCAATGGCAGTTTCCTGTACATTCCAATTCTTTCCTCTCTATATTTCCACAATCAGTGTATTTAACCCAAGGGTACTCTGGTATTCCGTTCTTTTTGCCATGCCTACGATCATCTGCACGCCGATGAAATCCAGATTGTCCTTTTCATGCTCCAGCGGATTATAGGGCTCTCCCTGGGCACGGATACGAAGCAGTGTGCCGACCCCTGATTTTAGAATCCGAACATCCATGGAGCCTTCATTTTTCAAGGTCTTTTCTGCAGTGATCATCATCAGCTCCTCCATGGCGAGGCTTAAGGTCATGGTCTGTTCCTCATCCAGGCCGTTTTCCTCACAGAACTGATTGACACCGGCGCTGATGCCGCAAATCTCCTCCGGATCGCAGCGGACCACAAAATCGATGCTGTTTCCCACATCCTCCTTCAGCAGATATAACCCTCTCTTCCCCTGCCTTGTGCCGAGCATCCATCCATAGCCCATCCAAAGGACTGCGCTCAATATCTCCGAAACCGGATAGAACAGCCAGATATAGTCACCCAGCCCCTTCATACACCAGGCCACTGCCGATATCACTGCAAACACCCTGAGTACAGTGATCAGGTTTGCCATAGTGGAATTACGGATGGCAAAATAATAGTAACTCATAATCTCATTACCGGTAGCGGCGATCACACTGACCGCCCAGCAAATCACGGCAAACCTTACATCCTCTGTGGTGCCGAACAAAGCCCCTATCTTCCCGGAGAATAAGATCATCACTCCGCTAAAAAGCACAGAAATAATCAGACCCATTTTTAACTGCAGCCATAAGAGACGCTTCACAGCCCGAGGATCCGACTCTCCGTGATAGACCCCAAGCAGCGCGCTTCCCGTCTGCGGGACGCCGTTTTGAATGCAGATGGAAAACTCATTCAGATTGTTGGTAATGGCAAATACCGCTACCATACTGCTTCCACCCACCAGATTCATGATGCTGTTTAACACCACCACCCGAATGGCAGAAAACAGATTGTTGGAGGCGATGGGACTGCCGCTGACCATCATCCGATGAATGTCTTTCTTTCTTAACCGCACAGGACGGAAGCGAAACATGGAGCCCTTCACAAATAAAAACCAAAAGCTCATCACACAGGCCACAGCCGTGGCCAATGCGCTTGCCAGAGCCGCTCCCGCGATCCCCAAATGAAACGGAAACAAAAAGAGATAATCCAGTACGATGTTTGTCACCGTCATTACCACCATGGTGACTGCCACCTCCCCCATCATTCCCTCCAGCCGGAGAAAATAATAGGGAATATATAACAGTACTTTAAAGATTCCACCCGCCAGAGTGATGCGAAGGTAAATCTGAATCAACTCCACCGTTGCGGGGGAGCCCAAAAGGGCAGACAAGCCCGGCAGGAACAACAGACCCAGGGCACATACAAGCACTCCTATCAGCACAGACGTCTCCAATGCCATAGAAAACAGCTCTTTTCCTTTTTCCACCTCTCGTTTGCCCATGGCATGTGCCACCTCAACAGAGGCTCCCGCCGCAAACAGGGATCCTACCGTGCAAAGCAGCAGATATACCGCAAGGCTCTGATTCACAGCCGCAAGTCCCATCTCTCCCATGCGCTGCCCCACCAGAATACCGTCTACAAACACATTGACGGTTCCACCCAGAATGGCAACCATGCCGGGAAACAATGCCTTCATATATACATTCTGCAAAAGATTACTTCTTTGCTCCATGCTTCTCTCTTTCCTTCATAAAATGAATAAACTGCGGATCTGCAGAAAACTGCAGCGGTTTGTTATGTCCTCCCACACCCTTTTCTTCCTTCCACAAGGCATGGGTTCCATCCTCCACACGAAGGCAGACCGGCTTTGCGATCTCCCTCAATTCCTTCAGATCCTTGTAATCGGAATTTCTGCGGCAAAGGGCATCCTCAAGAAAGCTCTCATAGTCCTCTCTGCTCCCTTCATTCTCCCCTTCCAAAAAAAAGCAGTACCGATTCGGCATCACGCTTTCATCCACACAGACGCTGTATTCCGATATTTTCTCACCCATTCTCAGGGACATCTCCTTCACAATATCCGCGATCATGGACAGATTGGTCTTCTCTCCCGCAATGTTCACCGCCATATTCCTTCGGAAGGCAAACCGAAGCAGAGGAGATTGACCGTAAAAGCCCACCACCTCTACCACATCATACAGTCTGTAGCGATACAGGCCGGAGAAATTGGTGATCACCAGCTCGTATTTTTCTCCTTCCTCCAATTCTCCGATCCACTTGATCTCCCGGTTCTCATCCTCCTCATCATAAGGAAGGAACTCCACAAAGCAGCTGTGGGGAATATAGGCGTAGCAGTCCGTTTCCTCCTCCAGTGCAATGCCGATATGCGCCTCGGAGGAGCAGTAGATATAAAAATGCACCGCCACATCTCCCAGATACTCTCTCAGCACCTGCTCTTGGGTTCCGAACACCTTGCCCCCAATGCCGTTGACCATGACAAGATCCTTCCATACTCGCTTTCCGATCCCGGAAAAGCCCTTCCTGCATTCCTGCCGCACCCGGTCCAACCACTCCTTATCGGGCATCGGCATGGACAGAAGCTTCTGCCTGATATTCCGGGAAACATCGATCTTATCCGGTATTATCCCCTGCTCCATATCCCGCAGGATCTCCTCCCAGTGTTCTCTAAAGTACTGGAATAACAGAAGGATATCATAGAGGTAAATACTGTATATGGAACGAAGCCCCGGCTCTGTCAGGGCAAGCCAAAGCTTTACATACCACTGATCTCCTATCTCCTTAGAGAAAATAAAGTCTTCTCCACCGATAAATTTGTCAAAAAATTCCGGCGTTCTTTCTCTTCTCGTCTGCAGCTCCGCACAGGAAAGGATGGTGATTCTGTCCTCGCTGTCGATCTTCAGTACGCTGGTGTGCAGGTGCCTGCGTGATTCCCACTCCTCATCATTGGGCAGAGCCACGCAATAAATCGTATCAAAGCCTCTGGTAATCCCCGGATACGTAATGGGGAAATACTTCTGTCTGCTGCTTCCGGAAGAGGCCAGGAAGTACTTCACGGGATAGGCCGTCAACACCATCTCTTCTCCCTGCATCATGCGTTCTATATCTTCCCCATAATCCTCGTACTCCGTAATGGGCAGCTTCCGGTAGTCCTCCGGATCCGTGATCTTTGAAAACCCGTACTTCCTTCCGTACTCTGTCAGACAGTTATCCGCAAGAATCTTCTTTAACGTCTTCCTGCTCTCTTCTATCGCACGCTCACATTCTTCTCTGAATCTTCTCTTGTCTTCTTTCATTTTCCTCACTCATATTTCCAAGGGGCAGCATCCCGACAACCTCAGAACCGGTCACAGCACCCTCCACATTTTATCATGATATTTTAACATATTGCAACAGCGTTGTCTCTGCTTGTGCAAATTTCGACCTTTTTTGCACTTATTTTATACCCGGTTCCTCTCCTTCGGTTGAGTTCCTTCGGTATTTCATGATAGAATAGAATTCAATCCATATGAATAGGGGGTGTTACCGTCTCATGACAAGGGTGCCTTTGAGAATTGCCGTTTGCGATGATGACGAGTTCTGTCGGCAGGAGATCCTCTCCCTGCTCAATGAATACACGGAACAACATAGCTTTCAGATATCCGTCTCCATTTACGCGAATCCCTCCGATCTGATGGAGGATGTTTTTCGTTCGGGCGGATTTGATATTTATCTTCTGGATATCATTATGCCGGAAGAGAACGGCATACAGCTTGGAATAAGACTGCGTCAAATCAACAGCGGTAAGATCATCTATCTTACCTCCAGTACGGAATATGCCATTGATTCCTACCGCGCAAAAGCCTTCGATTATATCTTAAAACCACCGGAAAAAGAAGTACTCTTTGCCTCGCTGGATGAAGTCATCCACAGCATTACCGCTCGTACAGAGAAGAGTCTGATCGTAAAAACCAAAGGCAACAGTGTTCGACTGAATTTTGATCACATTCTCTATGTGGAGTCCGTCAATCGCAGGAACATCTATCACCTGATCGACGGCGATGCAGTGGAAAGCAACTCCATCCGTACCTCCTTTGCGGAATCCGTGCAGGAGTTGTTAAAGGACAGCCGCTTTGTTCTGTGCGGCTCCTCCCATGTTCTAAATCTCTACTATATCAAAGCCATCGGCAGCGATTCGTTGGTATTGAAGGACGGCAACACACTATATTTTGCAAAAAAGGTCTGTCGGGAAGTACGTTCCTACTGGTCTGATTTCTGGATGAGCAAGGAGGGAAGCAAATGACAATATTACGGGATCTTTCCATTATGTGGACGGCTCTTTTCAGCCTCATCCTGATGCTCACATTATTCGAATCCAGATACTCTTTGCAAAAAACACTTACCCTGTCCCTGTCCTTTATGCTGCCCCTGCTGGCAGGTAACATGGTCTTGCTTTTTCTCCTTGGCGCACAGACCATGGGTACCCTGCTTCTGCTTACCAGCACCCTGCCCAGTCTGATCTTTTTCTTTTTCCTTTCCAGACATCGGGACGGGCGCTTTTTCTTCACCTTCTGTCTGGCAGATACCATGATTCTGGAAATCCTTTATACTACCTCCGTACTGGATTTCTTCCTGGGGGATACATATGTTTTCATGTTTGCGGCCCGGATCCTTCTCTGTCCTCTGCTCGCCTGGGTGGTTGGCAAATATTGCAGAGCCGTCTACCTGAAGCTGCAGAATACGATAGAGGGCGGCTGGTATATATTCACCGTTATTGCTCTGATCTTCTACGTTGTGCTGTCCATGTCCGCAAATACACCGACCCTGATCACCCGGCGCCCGGAACAGCTTCCTGCTTTTCTTCTGCTTCTGCTCCTGATGCCGATACTGTATCTCTTTATTTTTTATACCCTGCAGCAGCAGGAAAATGCCTATACAGCGGCAGAAAGGGAAAATATACTGCAGGTTCAGGTGGCAAGCCTGCACTCCCGTATGGCCGAATTTTCCGAGGCCAATGATCGCTTGCGGGAGGAACGGCATAACTTTCGCCATAAAATGGGAATGGTCCTTTCCCTTGCCAAAAACGGCCAGTACACAGAACTGACAAAGATCGCAAGGGAATATACGGATGCTTTACCGGAAAAAACCACACAATCCTACTGCAGCCATACCATCCTTGATTCCGTTTTGTCTTACTATCTTCAGCACGCTCAAAAAAAGGGGATCCGGGTTATGACCAAACTGGTTTTTCCCGATATTCTGCCGGTAGATGAGGCAGAACTGGCTACCGTGTTTGCCAATGCCCTGGAAAATGCCATCCATGCCTGTGAACAGCAGGAGTCAAAGGAGCGTTCCATCGAGATTACTTCCATCGCGGAGCCCTGTTTTATGTTTCAGATCAAAAACAGCTTCACCGGTACCATCGCCTTTAACGAAGCCGGTATTCCTTTAAGCTCCAAAAAGGGACATGGCTTCGGCACTCATTCCATTGCCACCTTCTGCGACAAAAATCATGCCTACTACGAATTCAAGACGCAGGGCACGGAATTCCTTCTGAAAATCATCTTTTCCGACACATAGACACATAGGCACATAGCATCACTCCTGCCATCCGGCCATTCCCGCCATAACCGGGATCTTGCCCGGAAGAAACAGGGACATAATCGGCGGTGAGATAAGAAATTGTAAGCCGAAAGAAGTGCCGCCGGGATGCCCACCTTCTGTTTGGGTGGAATCCAACTTTGACTTTCGAGATTTATTGACTCCTGCTTTTCAAATGC
>JAFQLB010000071.1 GCA_017396675.1 Lachnospiraceae bacterium | reverse complement strand
GATCCAGCGCTCCGGACACACCCCGACAGGCATGCCCCGCTTCTGCAGATTGGAGCCGGTGGCTCCGTCCAAAAAAATCACGGAATTTCGACACAGATTTTGAAACTCTTTTTTTGTCATGGCAAATCCCCCTGTTAGACCGATTTTTACATAATCAATATATCGATTCATTCATACTTTCATACTGTATCAAAGTGTATCACAGGAAAATGAAAAAGGCTATAAGTTTCTTGATTTGTGTCGTGATTTGTGATAGATTCTTGTTGTGCTTTTCTTTTCAAGGCACATTACAGCTTTGGAGTCTGCGGAGGTCTTTATGATAAAAACAGTGAAACTTGCCCCGGCGGGATTGCTTCTATTCACCTTAACCATCCTGCTTATCGGCTGCGGCGCCAAACAGGAACTGACGGATTTTAAGGATTCCATGAATTCTTTTTACGAAGAGATTACAAACGTCAGCGACTCCATCAATGCCATCGATCCACAGTCTCCCGATGCCGTCTCTTCTCTGCTGGAGAACTTAAGCATCATGGAAGAGCAATTTCGGATTTTATCGGAGACGGAAATCCCTGAGGAATTCAGTAATGTGGACATTCTGGCAGACGATGCCGCCCAATATATGACCGAGGCTCTTCGGCTCTATGAAGAAGCCTACAGCAACAGCTCCTATAACGAATATGTTGCACAAGCCGCAGGCGAAAACTACAGCAGGGCAATGAAACGCCTGTCTTACATCGCTTCTCTCCTGAAGGGAGAAATTCCTACCGGAGATGATATTTCCTTTACAGAAGGGGACGGAAGTGAGTTCGATGCCATAGATATGACGGAAGAAGATTCAGGGACAGAGGATTGATCTGTCCCTGTGCTGTGTTCCTATCAGGCGAAAAGGATCATCCTTTCACGCTGCCTGTATTCTCCTCCTGCCACGCCTCGTATGCGGCTCTCACAGCCTTTGCAAGCTGATCTCCGCAGGAGGTATATTTCATTCCGCATTGGATACCGGACAGCTTTTCTTCGATTCCGGATACGGTCATTCCGTCCACCAGACTTGCAATGGACTTCAGATTTCCGTCGCACCCTCCCAAAAACCGAATATTTCGTACCACATCCCCCTCAATCTCCAGACTGATCGCCTGAGAACAGGTTCCCTTTGTCTTGTATGTAAACTGCATACGCTTTCCTCTCATTTTCTCTCATATTTCAAAAAAAAGTATTCCAGATCAAAATACGTTTGCTCCTCGCTCTCGCCGGTAAGCTCCCAATCCTCCAGTTCGTCCAGATTGGGGAACCATGTATCCGCTTCATAGGAGCGCTCAATCTTGGTCACATAGGCGGTACTGCACAGGGGCAGAAGCTGCCGGTAGACGCTTTCTCCTCCGATTACATAGATCACTTCCTTCGGGTAGTTTGCCAGCTCTCTTTTTAACTCTTCCTCATTGTGTACGACAATCGCATCCTTCACCCTGTAATCAGGCTGCGAGGTCAGCACAATATTGATGCGGTTTTTCAGAGGCTGCCCTCCCGGAAAGCTTTCCAATGTCTTTCTGCCCATAACTACTACCTTACCGGTGGTCTCTAAGCGAAAGAATTTCATATCTGCCGGTATACTGACCAGCAGACGGTTTTTATTCCCAATAGCCCAATTCCGGTCTACTGCAACAATCAGGTTCATGCCGTGATTCTCCTTCTGTTCACATTTCTCTTTAAATTGCCACCGGTATGTTCTGAATCTGCGGCCCGGTCACATAGTCGATGACTTTTACATCATGTCTCGTAAACTGATAGAAATCCCTGATTTCCGGGTTCAGCCAGAACTTCGGCGCTTCATAAGCCGGACGGCTGATCAGCTCCCGAATCAGAGGAATGTGCCTGTCATAGATGTGGGCATCCGCAATCACATGCACCAGCTCTCCCGCCTCCATCTCACATACCTGGGCCAGCATATGCACCAGCACCGCATACTGTACTACGTTCCAGCCGCCGGCAGCCAAAATATCCTGAGATCGCTGATTCAAGATCGCATTCAGTGTCAGCTTCTCCTGCCCGGGTTTTTTTGTTACATTGAAGGTCATACTGTAGGCGCAGGGATACAGATGCATTTCATGGAGATCCTGATGCACGTAGATATTTGTCATAATCCGTCGACTGTAGGGATTGTGCTTCAGATCGTAAATGACACGATCCACCTGATCCATCATCCCTTCCTTATATTGGTGCTTCACACCCAGCTGATAACCGTAGGCTTTTCCTATGAAGCCCTCCTCATCTGCCCAGCTGTCCCAGATATGGCTGTGCAGATCGTTGATATTGTTGGACTTTTTCTGCCAGATCCACAGCATCTCATCCGTGGCACTTTTCAAAGCAATGGGACGCAATGTCAGGATCGGAAACTCCCGGGACAGATCGTAGCGATTGACCACACCGAATCGCTTGATCGTATAGGCATAGCTTCCATCCTCCCATTTCGGACGAACCTTTTCCCCCTGTGTATCGGTTCCGTTTTCCAAAACATCCGTACACATACGAATAAAAACCTGATCTGCCAAGCTCATACCTGTTCCTCCCTTGTTTTATTTTCATTTTTATTAAACCACACCTGAAAGGCTTTCGCAATCCTTATCTGCTGCTCGTATGGAATACCTGTCAGTCATTTACTATTTATTTATATCTCCTTTGGGAAAATACGATGTGATTCTTAAAATCTTCCACACTTAATATATCCCTATACTTCAGCCATCGGTATGAAATTCTTTTTCAAATAAGCATGGCCGGAACAACGTTTGACACATTGTCGCTCCGGCCACGATTTGCTTAATCTTTATGCGCTCATTTTGTATATTTACACGTGAAATCCTTAGAATTTGCCGTTCTCACTGGCTTCCTGAATAGAAACCGCAACCGCAACCGTCATACCAACCATAGGGTTGTTGCCCGCACCGATCAATCCCATCATCTCCACATGAGCGGGCACGGAGGAAGAACCTGCAAACTGTGCGTCGGAATGCATGCGTCCCATGGTATCGGTCATACCGTAGGAAGCGGGACCGGCCGCCATATTGTCCGGATGCAGGGTACGTCCCGTTCCGCCGCCGGAAGCTACGGAGAAGTACTTCTTGCCTTGCTCCAGACATTCCTTCTTATAAGTACCTGCCACGGGATGCTGGAATCTGGTGGGGTTGGTAGAATTACCGGTAATGGATACATCCACACCTTCCTTGTGCATGATGGCAACACCTTCCAGAACATCGTTGGCACCGTAGCAGTTAACCTTGGCACGCAGGCCTTTCGAATAAGACTTGCGGGAAACCTCCTTCACTGTGTTCGTGTAAGGGTCGTATTCAGTCTCCACAAAGGTGAATCCGTTGATACGGGAAATGATCTGGGCAGCATCCTTGCCGAGACCGTTTAAGATCACTCGAAGGGGATACTTTCTTACCTTATTTGCCTTTTCTGCAATACCGATGGCACCTTCCGCCGCAGCAAAGGACTCATGGCCTGCCAGAAACGCAAAACACTCCGTCTCCTCTTCCAGCAGCATCTTGCCCAGATTGCCGTGTCCCAAACCTACCTGGCGGGTATCGGCCACAGATCCGGGAATACAGAATGCCTGAAGCCCCTCTCCGATGGCTGCGGCAGCATCCGCTGCTCTTCTGCAGTCCTTTTTGATAGCGATGGCAGCACCGGTAATATAAGCCCAGCATGCATTTTCAAAACAAATGGGCTGGATGCCTTTTACCATATCATATACATTCAGTCCGGCGTCTTTTGTGATCTTCTCCGCTTCTTCAAGAGAAGCAATTCCATAATTCTTCAGTACCGCGTTAATCTGATCTATGCGTCTTTCATAAGATTCAAATAAAGCCATTATAGTTTCCTCCTCTTAAATTTCCTTGTCGGTTCTGGGATCGATAATTCTTACTGCATCCGCCACACGGCCGTACTGGCCGCAGGCCTTCTCATAGGCGGTGTTGGGATCATCACCCTTCTTGATGAAATCCGTCATTTTGCCCAGACTTACAAATTTATATCCAATGATCTGATTGTCTTCATCGAGAGCGATTCCCGTAACATAGCCTTCGGCCATTTCCAGATAACGGGGACCTTTTGCCAATGTACCGTACATGGTACCCACCTGAGATCTCAATCCCTTACCAAGATCTTCAAGACCGGCTCCTACAGCAAGTCCGTCTTCGGAAAATGCACTCTGCGTACGGCCGTATACAATCTGGAGAAACAGCTCTCTCATAGCGGTGTTGATGGCATCACAGACAAGGTCGGTATTCAACGCTTCCAGAATCGTTCTGCCGGGCAGGATCTCAGAGGCCATGGCAGCGGAATGGGTCATGCCGGAGCAGCCGATGGTCTCGATCAATGCTTCCTGAATGATGCCTTCCTTCACATTCAGTGTCAGCTTGCAGGCACCCTGCTGAGGTGCACACCATCCGATACCGTGTGTGAAGCCGGAAATATCCTTGACCTCTTTTGCCTTCACCCATTTGGCTTCCTCGGGAATAGGTGCACAGCCGTGGCACACGCCTTGTGCTACCGGACACATTTCTTCCACTTCTCTTGAATAAATCATGTGAAATCTCCTTTCGATTGTGAAAAAATTAATGAAATAAAACTATGGATATCTTCTCATAAACAGGGAAAAAAATCTAGTGCTTTTTCACGATTTCTGTTCTGCTTTTGTAAATTGTGTCAGACGGAATGATACCCCGTACCATGGATGTGGGATATACGATGCTGCTTCTGCCCACCACGGTACCGGGATTCAATACGGTATTGCAGCCGATCTCTACAAAATCTCCCAGCATTGCACCGAATTTTTTCATTCCCGTTTCTATCCGGAAGCCTTCTCCTTTTACCACTACCGGGGTCTTGTCACTCTTCACATTGGAGGTAATGCTTCCGGCTCCCATATGCGCCTTGTATCCCAGAATGCTGTCTCCGACATAGTTATAATGAGGCACCTGAACTCCATTGAACAGCACCACGTTTTTCAATTCGGTGGAATTCCCCACAACGGCTCCTTTCCCAACCACCGCACTGCCTCTGATAAAGGCACAGTGACGAATTTCAGCCTCCTCATCAATGATGGCCGGACCGTTGA
Organism: Lachnospiraceae bacterium; assembly: GCA_017396675.1. Taxonomy (GTDB): domain Bacteria; phylum Bacillota; class Clostridia; order Lachnospirales; family Lachnospiraceae; genus SFDP01. Next base: position 24,829 of record JAFQLB010000071.1, on the reverse strand, counting down.
TACAGGCACTGCCCGCCACCTTGGCCGACCTTGCGATCCAAATTCCTTCTTCCGCCTGCTCGTATCTGTCCGAGGGCAAAGAAGCACCCAACCGCAGGATGAATTCCTTGATTTTCGGCAGTGCTTCCCAGGGATATATACACCCTTTGAAAAGCTCATCCGCTATCGTCTCCGTCAAAGTGTACAAGCTGTGGATCTGCAGTTCTTCCATTTCTGTTTACCCCCTTTATTTCCTTTTCTCATTTTTCACATAAAACTGCGAAACATAGTCATATCTGGCCACCATGTTTTCTTTGCCCCTCTGTTCCTTAACGGCATTGGTTCTGCGTCCTACAAAGTCATTTAGCTTTTTCATATATTCTTCCTGAGTGATTTCCCCGTTTGCCACCATAGTCAGGCCTTTTTCCCAACTGGCCGTCAATTCCGGATTCAGCAGCGGACGAATGGAATGCTCCACCACTTCATAAATCATTTCTCCCATTTGTGCAGGCGTCAGTATCTGTGTCTTTTTATTCAGCAATAGATATTGGTTGGCTACCAGTTTTTTTAAAATCTCCGCTCTGGTGGCAGAGGTTCCTATGCCGCTGCCCTTGATCTGTGCGCGCAGCTCTTCATCTTCGATCAACTGACCCGCATTTTCCATGGCCAGTATCATGGTTCCGGAATTATACCGCTTGGGCGGTTTTGTTTCTCCCGTTTTGACCTGAAATCCGGTCACGGGAATCTCCCGCCCCTTTTTTAATTTCTCAAATACAGACAGGATTGCTTCCGCCGATCCTGTCTCACCTTCCTCTCCCTCTTCTGATCCTTCTTCCCTGTCGGCGACTTCCCCCTGAGGTCTTGCAACACACAGATACCCCTCCTCGGTCAGCACTCTGCCAATCGTAGAAAAATATTCTTTCTTTAAATTCTCCAAGCCGTCTAAACTGTCTGACCGGTTCGAATTGCTCAAATTGTTACCGTAGGTCTCTTCCTTGCCATGAGAAACAGATGTTATCATTGTAATCTTCCGATAAACGGCAGGAGGATAAAAAATACTCAAAAATCTTCGCCCGATCAGTTCATATACCCTTTCCGCCATGGCACCGACTCCCGAAAGAGCACCCTGTCCCTGGCCTGTGGGAATGATGGCATAGTGATCCGTAATCTGCTTATCGTTAACGTATCTTGTTTTCCCCAGATTCCGAAAACGATTATCTCCCAGAATCTCCTCTGCGTATCCGGCCAGCTTGCCGTAGCTTTTCATGCCGGTAAGGTGTCTGACGATTTCTTTTGCTACGGCAGAGGACAACACTCTGGCATCCGTTCTGGGGTACGTAATCAGCTTCTTTTCGTATAATTCCTGTGCAATTTTCAAAGTTTCATCAGGACTTAATTTAAAAAGGCGGGAACAATCGTTCTGCAGCTCCGCCAGATTATAGAGCAAGGGGGGTGACTTTGTCTCTTTCTTTTTCTCTATCCTCTCCACAACTGCCGAAATCGGAAAATCTTTTCCTTCCGACAGACTGCCGATCAGTTCTTTCGCGGTTTCTTCCTTAACGAAGCCGCTATCCTTGTACAACAAAGGAGACTGAAAGTAATTGCTTCCTTCAAAGCATCTCCATTCTCCCTTCCATACTGTCTCGCCCAGCTTCATTTCGGAAAAAACCTTGTAAAAGGGTGTTTTAACAAATTCTCTGATCTCCCGTTCCCTCTTTACCACCATACCAAGCACGCAGGTCATGACCCGTCCCACAGAAATTACCATACGGTCTCTTTTTAAATATTCCTTCATTCCGTATCCGTACTTCAGCGTCAGTACCCGGGAGAAATTAATCCCCATCAGATAATCCTCTCTGGCCCGCAAATAGGCTGCCCGGCTTAGATTGTCATAATGACTGCTGTCTTTGGCCTCCCGGATCCCCCGCAGGATCTCTTCCCGGGTCTGGGAGTCGATCCAGATACGTTTCAGAGCCGCATGACCGTTATAACCTGCCATCTGCAGAACCAGCCTTTGGATGTACTCTCCTTCCCGCCCGGCGTCTCCCGCATTATAAATCACGTCTACATCCTGCCTGTTCAGAAGAGATTTCACAACATGGAACTGTTTTTTTACATTTTCTATGATTTCGTATTTGTATTCTTTCGGAAGAAACGGCAGCGTCTCCAGACTCCAGCGTTTCATAGACTGGTCATAGGCTTCCGGATAGCTCATGGTGACAAGATGCCCCACACACCATGTAATAATATATTCCTCCGATTCCATATAGCCGTTCAGGGAGCGCATATTCTGCTGCAAAGCCCCCGCAAACTCTCTCGCAACACTCGGTTTTTCTGTAATTATCAGTCGTTTTCCCATTTATAGCTGCTCCAGTGTCAGCAATGTTATCCCCGGATTCACATCTGCCGTTCCTTCCAGCCTTCTGTCAAATCCGTTAACGGAAAACAGAATCATATGACTTACTTTCAAGTACGCTTTTTCCTGGCAAAACAGATACCATTCATAATCTTCGTAAGACATGGGAGCCCCTCCCCGGCTGCAGAATCCCGTCAGCGTATTTCCCTTTGCATCCTGTCCTATGAAATCAATGGTACCTACCTTGCCCTCCCAGGTCTCCAGCCGTTTATACTGCACCGGCAGTCTTCCCAGAGCATTTTCCCTTTCCAGATATTCACGGCAGATCAATGCAAAACCGTCAGAAGCAAACTCTTCAAAGGTGGGATCTATGTAAATATCATAGAAATCCTCCGCTTCCATTCGGACGGCCACCGTCTGATTCGGAAACAGATACCGATAATAGAACCGAACAAATGCATGGCTGATCCGGTACAGCCCCTTTTGTACATTTTCTTTTGCGGTGGTTTCCATGGAATGTACTTTTTCCACGATCTCAAGCTGAATCAGATTTTTCAGATAAACACTGATTTTCGCTCTGGAAAAGCCGGTGTGGCGGTGCAGGTCGTTCAATTTGTTCATCCCGTCCGCCAGAGAGCTCAGTATGGTGTTGTAAACCGCCGTTTCCCGAAGCTCCTCCTGGACAATCTGCTGCCCGTAGGTAAACAGCTTTTCCGTGTCCGGCAATATGAAATTGCATACGTTATCCTTTATGGTATAGTCATCATTAAAATGCTGCCACAGCTGCGGATTTCCTCCCAATATGCTGTAGGCAAGGAGGCCTTCTTTGCTGTCAAAGCCGGGAAACTGTCTGACAAAATCCCTGTATTTCAATTCCCGCAGCTTCAAAAAGCCGGTCAGATGCCTGCCCAGATCCCCCATCTTATCCAGCATACTGTTTTCCACCCAGCCTATGGATGAGCTGGCCAGCACCAAAAACAGACCATTGCCTTTGTCCTCTTGCTTCCAATAATCGGAAAAGAATTCCTGAAAACCACCGTCATTCTTACACAGATGCTGGAATTCATCGATCACCAATACCTGTTTCCTTTGCTTGTCTCCGGTCAAAACTTCGATGATCTCCCGAAAATCCGGATATTCGGAGGCAGGAATTCCCATATCCCGCAGCTGTCTTCCGAAATAATACAGCTGCTGTCTGTAGGAACATGATATGGCTTCAAAATATAAATGCGGCTTCTTTTTAACGAAAGAACGCAGCAGACTTGTCTTGCCGATACCTTTTTGCCCATAGACAACAAAGATCTGACTTCCCACCCTGTCATAATAATTATTCAGATACGAAGTTTCCGTTTCTCTTCCCGTAAGCATAGTTTCCTCATTATTTTTTCGTGATATAGCCTTGCGCCGTCAACAGTTCCGCGCATAAAACAGCACCACCGGCAGCTCCTCTTACCGTATTGTGAGACAGTCCCACAAATTTATAATCATATACTGTATCCTCCCGCAGTCTTCCCACACTGACACCCATACCGTTTTCAAAGTCCACATCCAGCTTCACCTGAGGGCGATTGTCTTCCTCCAGATAGCGGATAAACTGCTTCGGTGCACTGGGCAGCTCCAGTTCCTGTGGTACTCCGCGAAAACTTACCAGCTTTTCGATCAACGCTTCTTTCGTGGGCTTCTTATCAAATTTTACGAATACGGCCGCCGTATGCCCGTTCAATACGGGGACACGGATGCATTGGCAGGTGATCACGGGACCCTCTGCCGGCTGTATGACACCGTCTTTGATGGTTCCCCAGATCCGCAAAGGCTCCTTCTCCGATTTTTCTTCCTCCCCACCGATATAGGGAATGATATTTTCCACCATCTCCGGCCAGTCCTGAAATGTTTTTCCGGCGCCTGAGATCGCCTGATAGGTTGTTACCGTTACCTGTGACGGACCGAACTCCTTCCAGGCGGTCAACACGGGAGCATAGCTTTGGATGGAACAATTGGGTTTCACTGCCACGAATCCTCTCTTCGTTCCAAGACGCTTTTTCTGAAACTCAATCACCTTCATATGATCAGGGTTGATTTCAGGAATCACCATGGGAACGTCCGGCGTCCATCTGTGCGCACTGTTATTGGAAACCACGGGCGTTTCTGTTTTGGCATAGGCATCCTCAATCTTTTTAATCTCCTCTTTCGTCATGTCCACGGCACTGAATACAAAATCCACCTTCGCCGCCACGGCTTCCACCTCATTCACATTCATAACCACCAGCTTCTTTACCGCTTCCGGCATGGGAGTCGTCATTTTCCATCTGTTGCCAATGGCCTCTTCATAGGTTTTTCCCGCACTTCTTTCACTTGCCGCCACCGTCGTCACCTGATACCAGGGATGATGCTCCAGGAGGGAAATAAATCTCTGTCCCACCATACCGGTGGCTCCCAATACGGCTACCTTTAATTTTTCATTCACAAACTCATTTTTCATGCTTCCAGTCTCCTTTATTCAAATAGATTTCATTTTCTTTGATCTGTTCTTTTATAATCAGACTGCCGGGACCACCGTAGGTGATTCGCTTTTCCACACACGTCTTAAGGCTTACGGCATCATACAGGTCCGCTTCAAACAAGGGGCAGATGTTCTTCAATTCTTCCGGCGTAAGCGCATCGATGGATGTCTTGCCTTCAATACAGTACAACACCAGTCTGCCGATGACCTCGTGAGCATCCCGAAACGGCATCCCTTTTTTCACCAGATAATCCGCCGCATCCGTGGCATTGGTGAATCCGTTCATGGCACTGGCAGCCATGGTCTCTTTTTGAAACGTTACCGTATCCAGCATTCCCGTAAACAGAACGAGGCAGGAAAAAACCGTATCCACCGCATCAAAGGTCATCTCCTTGTCTTCCTGCATATCCTTGTGATAGGCCAGCGGGAGTCATTTCAATGTGGTCAGGATGGAAACCAGAGCCCCATATACACGGCCCGTTTTGCCACGTACCAACTCTGCGATGTCAGGATTCTTCTTCTGCGGCATAATACTGCTCCCTGTAGAAAATCCGTCATCCATCTCCACAAAACCGTACTCATTGGAATTCCAGATAATGATCTCTTCACAGAAACGGGAGAGATGCATCATAACGGCAGACAATGCACTGAGCAGCTCGATGAGATAATCCCGATCCGACACGCTGTCCATACTGTTCTTCGTAGGTCCTTCAAAGCCCAGCAAAGAGGCACTGTAAAACCGATCCAGAGGGTATGTCGTTCCGGCCAGAGCACCACTTCCCAAAGGACAGTAATTCATTCTGCGATACGTATCGTACAGTCGGCCTCTGTCCCTTTTAAACATTTCAAAATAGGCGCCCATGTGATGGGCAAGGGTTGTCGGCTGCGCTTTCTGCAAATGGGTAAACCCCGGCATATATGTATCCTGATGCTCCTTCATGATTCTGTGTATCACAGTGAGCAGACCCTTCAATGCCCCATCCACCTCAATGATCCGGCTCCGTATGTACAGCTTCATATCCAATGCCACCTGATCATTACGGCTTCGTCCCGTATGCAGCTTCTTTCCCGTATCACCGATCCTTTGGATCAGATTGGCCTCTACAAAACTATGAATATCTTCATATTCCGAGGTGATCTGAAGCACTCCATTTTTCACATCTTCCCGAATTCCCGTCAGTCCTCTTACGATCTCGTCCTTTTCCTGCTGCGTCAGGATTCCCTGTTTTTCCAACATCACCACGTGAGCAATGCTGCCTTCAATATCCTCATTGACGAATCTTTTATCAAACTCAATGGATGCATTAAACCGATACACCATCTGATCCGTTTCACCCGTAAAACGGCCGCCCCATAATTGTGCCAAAACAATTCCCTCCGTCTGCAATTAAATCTTCATTTGATGGTATCATATCTGATCCTATTGCGCAAGTTACAAAATATCACAGAATTCAACCCTTTCGCATAAACTACATTATATTTCATATCGGAAAGGTTTTGCAGCATTCAATGGTATCATCAACTGCCTCCCAAATAAAGCAATCCCCTGCTTTATATCCTCTTTTAACTATCGATCATATTTCTTACTCTTTCCATACAGCCACAGGGGAAACAAAGGCTCTGGACAACATTTCCTTTCAGGTGGAAGAAGGTGAATTCGTAGCCATTGTAGGTCCCAGCGGCTGCGGTAAACCGATGGTACTCTCACGGAAACAGGCGGGCTCCTTTCCTCGTATCTCAATACGCAGATGCTGTCCTTCGCAAACGATTCTGTCTGCAACAGCCTTCATGTATTCCCGTTTTCTGGAGGTGTCGGTATTCAAAAAGATTGTTCCGATATCCCAAAGTCTGTTTGTCAGCTCTTTTGAAATCATGATTTGACTTTCTTCTTCCAAATCCTCCATTTGCTTTGAAATCCCTTCTATTTCCTGCAATATTCGTATTTTGACCATTGTGGTCAAGTCCTCGTTTTTTAGAATTTCAAGTAATCTTTCCAGCTGTTTTTTGCATTCTTCCTTTTTTCCCTGTTCCCCCTGTTTCCCCTGATTTCCTTTCCTCTCTTTTTCTCCGTCTCCTTCCGCTCTCCTCTCTCTGCTTCTTTTTTGTTCCTGAGAAAGAAGCCGCAAAAGCTCCTTCCATTCCGTTTTTAGTGTCTCCTTGTACAGACTACGAAAATGCTCTCTTTCCGGAGAATCAGACATGACTCCGGCAGACACTAATGAAAACAGTGCTTCGCTGACTGCCTCCTCTGTCTTTTTCCCCGGAAGATTTGGTTGCCTGCAGCTCTCTCCATGCGTCCTTTCTTTTCCGGTACACAGATACACATAGTTTTTTGTTCCTTCCGTTCCCACTCTTCCGTAATATTTGGGCCGCATGGCATTGCCGCAGGCACAAAACAGAAGTCCCGAAAGCCAGGCTCTGGTATTTCTGTTGCGTTTAAAATTGGCTTCTTTTTTACAATTATCATCCAGCAGCTGCTGTACCTTGATAAACTCACGGGAGGGAATGATTCCTCTGTGATTCCCCGGTGCCAGTACCCACTGCCCGTATTCTGTGGGTGTATTTTTATTGGGCGAAGAAGTACTTTTTCCATAAGCCATCCATCCCGGCAGCTGTGTATTTTCTTCTCCTTCACAACAGGAGTCTTCCTCCCCTCCCGGTAAAAGCAGCCCTCCATCAACAAAAATCCGGCAGCCCCGTTCTTCAAAAAATGTGCGGGATACCGTATCACAACAGCAATACACGGGATTTCTCAGGATATCCTTCAGGGAAGAAGGCGTAAAGAGGTTTCCCTTCCTCGTCCTGATTCCTTTCCTTCTCAGCCATTCAGCCGTTTTACACAGGGATCCCGTCAGCAGATACCTGCGAAAAATCTCTCCTACAAGGATACTTTCCTCTCTGTTTTCCTTTAAGATACTGTACCGCTTTGCCTTTTCTTCGGCTGCAGTCCTGTGCCATACCGTATCGGTGCCAAATCCGTAGGGGGTATTGCCGCCCAGCCATCTTCCGCTTCTGGCCAGAAGAAACATATTGTCTTTGACCCGTTCCGCGATCTGCTCTCTCTCCATCTGCGCCAATACACCGGAAAAATACAGCATCGCCTTTCCTATGGGTGTGGTCGTATCAAATCTTTCCTTTACGCTGACAAAGGAAATTCTCTGTCTTTCCAATTGTTCCATCAGCCTTGTAAGATCAGGCAGATTCCTTCCCAGTCGGTCCAGCTTATAACAGATCAGACAATCGAAGCGCAGCTGCTCCATATCCTTCAGCATCCTCAAAAAAGCCGGACGATGACTGTTTTTTCCGGAAAATCCTTCGTCCTCATAAATTCTGATATCCGGATCACCTTCCGGTTTTATAACATGCGAAATATAATCCTTGCACATGATAATCTGATTCTCCGTGCTTTCTCCCTTCTCAGACCATTTTGATTTTCTGCTATAAATTGCAATTATCATTTAACCTCTTGAGAAACACATGATACAACATCAAAAATACCTGTATTTTCAACAAAAAACGGATGTCAAGAAATTGTATGCCAATCCTGCACACATTATTCTATAACATCCGATTCTCTGTAATATTAATTGTTCATTTAACATAGTTTCTGTTATTTTATTTATTTGGAAAACATGGATTGTCTTGCTCCACGCATGGTTCCGCTGTTTTTCAGGATATCCTCCACCGCATCCATACGCAGTCCCGCATCTATAAAATCACAGTATTTACAGAAGGGATATTCTGACCTTCCGTTACGGATCGCCTGTCTAACCATCCGATAGGTCTCACTGTTCCAGGCTTCTTTCAACGGTGTCACCTTCAAATCGGCCATGGTAGTACTTTCCAGATTATCACAACAGCAAAGTCCCATTCTTCCATCCGGGAAGATAAACACATCCGTATACGGCATCAGGCACGTCTCCGTGACGATCTTCGAACTGTTCTTTTTATTGGGCGCGCTTCCGGCACGGTTCGTCAGAACCGCCTGTGCATACCGGATCTGTATCAGAATATCCACATGCCGGAATTCTTCCGGGTGAGCGGTGACATATTCATAGATCTCTCTTACATTATCGTGGAGCTTCATGTCCAGACAATAATTGTTAATGATCAGCTGATTCACAAAAGGTGTAATGGCCTTTACTTTTTCAATATCCAGAAGCAAACCATTGGTAGACATGAAGATAAACGCGTTGGGCAGCGATTTTCTGCAATACTCATGGAACTCTACGATCCTTGTATCCAGCCAGGGTTCATTGTTGCCGTAGAGCGTCAGATGTTCCGAAAATCCCCAATCCTTCAGCTGATCGATGATGGAGTAAAACAATGTCTCCTCCATTCTCTGATAAGGACGCTTTTCCGCGTATTTATTCGCTGTACAAAATGCGCAGGAGCCGTTGCACCGATTGATGGTTTCCAGATTGACGATCAAGGGATAGGGCGGTTCCTCTTTGGAAAAGAAATAGTCGATATATGCTTTTTGCGATCTTCTTCTTGTCAGAAACTGCAGCTTCAGATAGCTGTCACTGGATAGCTGCGGGAATTTTTTCTGTAGATTCCATCCCAGGCTACCCAAAAAATTGTGTATTCTGATTGCCATTTCACACTCCTCCTTTGATACCGTCACGATACAAGGATACACACTCTTGCCGGGAGACGGAACCGATGCCATCTTACCATCTTCAACAATTTATGTCAATAAACCCGCTGCACATCTTTCCATGATTTTACCATTGCTAAATCTACCCTCTTGAACATTTTAGCCGGTCTGATCAAACAGGATTCCGGCAGTATCTTATATCGTGGTCAGTCCATGCTGCACGATGGCGATTCTTTTTACACTCCTCGAATCGGCTATATGCTGCAGCATGATCATTTATTTGAATGGCGCACCATTCTAAAAAACGTACTGCTGGGACTGGAAATCAGAAAAGAGTTGACAAAGGAGAATATCGAATACGTAGAAGAACTGCTTCACAAATACGGCCTTTATGAATTTCGCCACAAAAAACCTTCACAGCTTTCCGGAGGAATGAAGCAGCGTGCAGCCCTCATAAGAACACTGGCTTTGAATCCGGAGATTCTTCTTCTGGATGAACCCTTCAGTGCACTGGATTATCAGACCAGACTGTCTGTTTCGGGAGATATCGGAAGCATCATTCGTGAAAACAAAAAAACCGCAGTTCTGGTAACCCACAATCTCTCAGAGGCCATCAGCCTGGCTGACAAGATCCTGGTTTTAAGTAAGCGTCCTGCAACGATTAAAAAGCAAGTGAAAATTGCTCTTACGATAACCGATCATTCTCCTCTTGGCTATCGCAGTGCCAAAGAATTCAATGGGTATTTTAATGAAATATGGGAGGATTTATGTGATGAAAAAAATATTTAATCAAAGGAACCGCAAGAATAACAACGCTGCCGCAGATTTCACACTTGCCGCCGCCGGTATCAGCTCCGCTCAGACCGCATATCTGAAATCTCTGCGGCGATATAAGATGTCTGTCTACATCTTTCGTTTCCTGATCCTGTTTGGCTTCTTACTGCTTTGGGAAATTGCGTCCTTCACAGGACTTGTTGACAGCTTCTTTTTTTCCAGTCCCAGTCGTGTTGTTACATTATTCATCGATATGAGCCGAGATTTTGAGATCTGGCAGCATATCCGAATCACTCTGGCTGAAACTTTGTTGAGCTTTCTTATAATCACCGTAATCTCAACGGTATCTGCCATCCTGCTGATCTCACTTCCCAAAACCGCGGAAGTATTGGAGCCCATTCTGGTCGTACTGAACGCTCTCCCCAAATCCGCATTGGCTCCTCTGATTATCGTATGGCTGGGTACGGGCATGAATACCATTATTATTGCCGGAATTTCCGTTGCATTGTTCGGTTCTGTCATTAATATGTACACGGGGTTTCAACAGGTGGAAAAAGAAAAGATAAAACTGATCCGTACGCTGGGTGGTACAAAAAGAGATGCCCTACGACTGGTAATGCTTCCTGCATCCGTTCCTATTCTGATCAGTAATATGAAGGTCAATATCGGCCTGGCACTGGTGGGTGTCATTATTGGTGAATTTCTGGCCGCCAAACAGGGACTTGGATATCTGATCATCTATGGAAGCCAGGTATTTCAACTGGATCTGCTGATTATGTCCATTCTTATCCTGTGCATCATCGCTCTGGTTTTATATCAGTCACTGCAGCTGATCGAGAATAGAATAAACGGGAAATCTTCCCGTGGGAAATCTTCCCGCAGTTGATTTTCTCCGGTAAAGTTCAATGAGAAACAGGATGAGGCAGTGTTTCTTTGATGCGAGCCTTATCCTGATACATTTTCTCATCTGCCCGTTGAAAGATGCTTTCCATGCCTTCCTCCATACTTCCCGAAGCATAACCCAATGCAAGACTTAAGGGTACTGCAAATCCATCCGCTTTCTTACAAGCCTGATATACCCGATCCATCTCCTCTGCCACTGCCTCATCATTGGGGACACGATAGATGGCCACGAATTCGTCTCCGCCCAAACGATATACATTATCTGCCAGACGAAGGTTTTCCTGCAGAACTGCCGCTGCGGCCGCAATCAATCGGTCGCCTTCCGCATGTCCGTAACAGTCGTTGGTATCCTTTAGATAATTCAGATCTGCCACCAGAAATCCAATGCGCTGATGCTTCCGCTTTCCTTTCCCATGGGAAAGCTGCTCTGTGTATCTGTCAAGATCTCTGTTATAACAGTTTCTGTTTTTCAAACCGGTAGAAAAATCCCACATAGCCTGTCTCATAAAATCCCGATCCGGATTATCAAGGGCTACAAACAGTCCGATACAAATCAATGTAACATTGCCTCCCGTCATCAGCAATTCCGGCACGACAGCCTGCATGATAACGCCAATATACATGATAAACAAAATCGGAATCAAGGCCCATCTGGTTCTGCTTTCCAACTGCTTTCTGGAGCATAGGAGAAGAATCAGACTGGCTGTACAATACAACAGGAACAAACCATATCCCACAATCGCCAAAAGTCCATAGCTGTAATAGGTTCCCTTCCCCTGTACGTACTCCATCGGTAAAATAGCCAGCAATACAGAAAAGCAGACCAGCACCACATACCCCATTCCTTTCAGGAATCGGGCATGTCGATAAAGAACAGAAATATGCACGATATAATTATAAAACCATATAGCGAACAGAAGTCCTGATATGTAAAACAGTATATGAAGCAGGCGGTTTACGGAATCGGGTACCGTATCCCGGCTGTTGACCGTAATGACGGTGGCAATATCCAGAATGACATGCAACAGAGAAATCAGGGATAATTTCAAAAACAGCATCTCCCTATCCTTCACTTTGTTAAACACATAATAGAAAATCAAAAATATAAGTATGATAATGCACAGAAGCTCTTCGCGTAAAGTTAAAAGAAGCACCGCCGTTTTCCTCCTGACATCCGTTCATCTGTCGATAAGATGAGTATACCATATTTATGCTCTAAACTTAATATGTATATTTAAATTTCCTCAAGAATCCCAATCACATCCTTCACCAGCTTTGGACAAAATGTCATCAGGAGGCCTTCCTCTAATATCTTTTCCATTTCTTCCGGCTTCGTAAGATCGTAGTTTAGCAGTTTTTTACATACGATAGAAGGATATTTCTCCTGAAACCTACGCAGAAATTCTTCCCTTTTGGCAGCCATAATATTTTTCTGCTCCATATTCTCCTCATCAAACTGTCCGTATTTCATTCCCAAAACCATAAGGGCTCCTGCGATAGCACCACACGTTTCTCCCCGGTTCATACCGCCTCCGAAACAGGCTGATACCCGATTGGCAATTTCCTCCGAAATGCCAAGTTCTTCTGCATAAGAGGAAAATACTACCTGAGAACAGTCAAATCCTTTTTGAAATTCTTCCGCAATTTTTTCTGCTGTTATTTCTTTCATCATATCGTTAGGCTCCTTTCTTCAATATAACCCAAAAACGCATCCGACAAATATGCTTCCAGCTTGTGGAGCGTAGATTCATTTATAATCAGTTTCTCCGGATCCCGATATTGTATCCAGGCCATGGCACACCAGGTGATTCCCCTCATGCAGGTGACCGGCACAAAGTTATGTACCCGTTCCTTCAATCCCTCAACGGAAAATCTTCCCCCCACCTTCTCAATGTAGGTTTCCAAAAATTCCTCCGTTTGTATGTGGGATAGTATCACATCCGTCTTCCAGAAGGTGGTGGTAGGTGCCAGAAAATGTCCCAGATCCTGTGCCACTTCTCCAAGCAACGGCTTCTCCCAGTCGATCAGATAGTCGGAGCGCCCTCCTGCGTTGATCAGAAAGTTGGTGGAATTCAATTCCGTATTGATGCAGCAATGCCGCATCTGACTTCTCTTTCCTTCCTCTGCGGCAATTCTCTTCCATTCCCGATCCAGCAGCATGCGTATTTTTTTCTTTGTGTGCTCCTTTCCGAAGGGCGACTCCATGTATGTTTTTACCATCGCTTCACACTCTTCAAGAATTGCCCGAAGAGGGTCTTTGGGATGTATCAGTCCGCATTTCTCCGGCATTTCCACACTATGGATGTCTGCAAGGATTTCTGCTGCCTTTTCAAGATCTTTGTGATAATTCAAAGCCCTTCCCGGCAAATACTCCATGACCATAATTCCATGATCCAGTTTCTTTTTGCTTCCGTCCACAAAATATACCCCGGGTACTCTTCCCGAGCTTTTCAACAGCTGCAAGGCATTCGCTTCGTATTCAATCTGATGTTTCAGATGCATCTGACTTTGGCAGTTTACTCGAAGCAGCATCCGTTCCTTCCGGACGGGATGCCAAAATTCATAATTGATATTGTATTCTCCCTGTGCAAGCAGTCTGAATTCCACCTCCTCCTGCCGTGGAATTTCCAGTGCCTCTTTAAAATAAGCGGTCTGCGTATATTCTCTCAGTCCCCTGATCCTTTCCATACTGTCCCTTCTCACCTCACATCCCGATACATTTGAGAAATCATATGAATGTCCACACCGTCTCTGTACATTTTTCTCATCCGGTTCATCTTCCACATCAACCGCAACTTCGGAATGGTTCCCTCGGGAAAACGACGATGAGAGGTATAGATTCTTTTCTCCGTGATCCCCAGCTTTTCTCCCCGTTCCTTCAATGTCAGTGAAAACTGATAATCCTCCATGATGGGCAGAGCCGGAAACATTCCAACCTCAAAAAACAAGGCCCTGTCAATAAAGATCCCCTGATCCCCGAACATGATCTTTCTGTCCTTGATCCGATGATTGGAAATCACACCACATGTCCACATAAAAAAATTACGGGACCGAAAAGCGATTCCAAAACAGCCTGCCCGACAGTGCTTCATCACTTTCTTAATTTGATACAGCGGCCTTTCCGGCAGAATGCTGTCGCAATGAAGGAAAAAGAGTATGTCACCCGTACTGTGCTTCGCACCGCAATTCATCTGTTCGGCTCTTCCCTTCTCCGAGCGTAGCAAGGTCAATTCCGGCGGTATCAGGTCCCGGGTTCTGTCTGTACTTCCGCCATCCACCAGAAGTATCTCACACCGATCCTTCAGAGCCATCAGCTGTTCTGTCATTTTCACTATTGTTTTTTCTTCATTGTAGATGGGTACAATAATAGAAATTCGAAGTGTCGACAGCAGGTACTTTCCTGTTCGTGTCTGACTCAGTGCTCTCCTTTTTCGCATCCGATCCCGAAACAGCTGTATATCTTTTGGCTCATCCAGATCATATCGGGATTTTGTATAGCCAAGAGACAGACCCAGCCTGTGAATTTGTGCCACGGTGTCTTCTGCCACATGACCGTGACCATAACCCGGCAATTCAAATATTTCCTGCCGGATCTGCTTCATACCTATCAGATAGTACCCGCCGTCCCAGGTCTTTCCAAGGACAACATCCTTCTTCTTCAACTGTCGAAAGGCATCGGAAATATCAGCCGCAGATAACTCCGGTATATCACTGCCTGTCAGAACCACTCGTTCATAGCCTCTTTTCTTTACGCGGCAAAATGCCCGATACATCCGTTCTCCCATGCTCTCCCCTTCCTGGGGGAAATAGTGAACCTTACTCCCAAAGAATCTCTGCAGCATTCTTCCCTTTTCTCCCGGTGTATAAGCCACAAACAGATCAGCCTTCACTTTTTCTTTGACAGACCGAAGATCCTTTAGCATACAGCAGTGCAAAGCAGCACACTGAGTAGGCGTAAAATAAGGCATCAGCCTCGTCTTTGTCTGTCCCGGAAGGGGTACTCTGGTAAATATGATCCATGCATTTTGCTTCACACATCTTCCTCCCTGCAAAAGGCTGCCTGTTCTTCGGTTTCATTCCCTTCGCCGAAATACCGTTTTTTCAATACTATCCCTACTCCGGTTACCGCAAAAGCCATCAAAACCGCGATACTTACGTACAGCATCCGATTCTCCCGATCCGTTAAGGCTGCTCCTCCCACGGTATACATGGTAGTCCCCGGAAGCATGAACAAAAAGGAATACAGGACGTAAGAAAAAAATGAAATATTTGTGGTTCCGTACGCAAAGTTTTGTAAGTTATAAGGAAACAGAGGGATCAGGCGAGTTATCATCAGCAGAATAATCCCCTTCTTATCCGTATCTTCCAACAACCATTTCCTCAGATAACGATTCTTCTCAATTACCGGTTCCAGACTCTCTTTCAAAAAATACCGCCCTAACAGAAATGCCAGTGCCGCCCCCGCCGTTGTTGCCACGGAACACCAGATTGTTCCCCAAAGCGGCCCAAACAACAGACCCGCAGAAACAGCAAAAGTAATTCCGGGAAGCGTTAGCAGAACACACCCCACCACAGTGATTCCCATATACAAAAGCACCACCATCAAGGAAGCTGTATTCCTTCCTCCGGCTATATGCTCCAAGCTTTCCATGATTCGATCCGAACTTCCCAATATCCGGTCAGTCGCAGCTGCCAAAAGCAACAGACTTATAAAAAAAACTATCTTTTTCATTCGTTTGATTATTTCAAATTTTCATTTTTTTACATGGAATATCGTAGTCTTAATCCTGTTCCCCCATCCTCTCTTCCTGCTCCTTCCGAACAGAAGCTCCAGCAGATGCAGCGTTCTTCTTCCTTCTTTCCGAAAGGCTCCCAGACATCCCTCGCAGCTGCTGACAATAACGGTTTCCGGGGGGAATTCTTCCAAACGTTTTTGTCGTATACAGACACTGCGCTTTGGATCTGTAATATGCAGCATACCATGGTTTCCGCAGCACATGGTGTGACTTCCTGTATGCTCCGGCTCCCTCACATCATACCCGCATCCTTTTAAAATAATACGCACATCCTGCTGCTGACGCTCATCGGACCTCGTGGGACAGGGATCGTGCCACATAAGCGCCCCTTTTCCGTCAGTCCTTTTCAGACCATCCGATTCCTCTGTCTCCATACCCTCGGCAATGATCTGCCAGACAGGAATGATCCTGATCCCTTCCAGAGTTTGCAGCTGCACCGTACAATTGGGACAAGCCGTATAAATCCTCTCTACTCCCCGATGCTTCAGCAATATGCTTTGTCTGTCAATTCTCTTTGCAAATTTATGCGGGAACAAGTACTCCGAGGGGTGTCCGCAGCAGGCCGCAGCCAGCTTGATCCCCGGCTCCTTCCGTTTCAGAAAAGCAAGCGTTTTTTCACATATTCCCGCATCAAGGGTAAGCAGTGCACAGCCCGGCCAGAAAAGTGCTTCCGCTTTCGGAATCCGCATCATAACGGGACAAAATGAAATACTCTGATGCAGCGCCATCCCCACTTTCGCCAATCTGCTCATAGCGTATTCTCTCTGTCTGCTTTCTTTTCCTGTCGATCATGATAGAGCTGCTTAAAAATCCCGATCAGCAGCACGATGGAAAATAAGCAAAGCAGGCCTGTCATCAGATATCTGGCTCCTCCTGTCAACATACCGCCCACATAAGAATAAACTATGGTAGCCGGCAACTGCCCGACTCCCGTAGCAATAAAAAACGGCAGGAAATGCATAGGGGTCAGTCCCGCAAAATAACTGACGGCATCAAAGGAAACGAAGGGAAGCAGTCGACAGATTAATATTGTCCTTGTCCCGTATTTTACAAAATATTCCTCCACTCCGGCAAGGGCTCTTTTCCCTGCAACCCTCTCCACCACATCTCTTCCCAAAATACGGGAAATAAAAAAGCACAAGGCAGCTCCTGCCATAGCACTGCTCCAGGACAGCACGGCTCCCTGCCACCAGCCGAATATGACGGCATTGGAAAGGGTGATCATAAATGCCGGAAGAGGAGCCAGTACCGAAGAAAACATCATCAAGAAAAAAGAAAAAACCATGGCGTAAACACCGAATGACCGTATATACTCCACCACTGTATCCACATTGGCAGATCCCAGTACCGCGATCGCCTGATTAACGGAATCGTTGATCACGGGAACTACGAGATAAAGAATCAGCAGTACAGCAGCCGACAGAAGCAACATCAACCGCTTCATGGTGTGGCGGCCGGATAAAGTATTGTAATTGTTTTCAGCAGGCTTGTTACGTTTCATAGTATCATATCTCCGTTCTGAATGGTAAAATATCTACAATTTTCATGGATTTCTCTTATAAATGTCAAATAGAATCTGTCTATAAATATCATTCTTCCAGAGCAAGCTCCGATAAATCCTCCGTTTTCATTGACAGAGACAAATTGCCGGTGCTACCATGAGGCTTGCAGTGTATAATAGGTAACTGCGAAATCAAATTTTACTCTATTTTTTAGGAGGAAGCTTATGATTATGAAAAAATACTTCTCACTTCTACTGAGTGCCGCAATGGTTCTCGGCGCACTGACTCTGGTCGGTTGCGGCGGATCTGCTTCAGAGCCACAGACTGCGGCACCTACCAACGAATCGGGTATCACCCCTCCCGAAAGTGATGTGGAAATGCAGTACATCTCTGTAGAGGATGCTTCTGCTGTTCTGGGAGATGATTCCTACGTTTTCTTTGATGTTCGCAAGGCGGCAGATTATACCACCAGTCACATTCCCGATTCCCTGGGACATGATATGGATGCCGCAAAGAACGGGGATTTCGACGCAGGTGTGGCCACCATGCAGGCTGCCACAAAAGATTTGGACAAAAACATTGTCGTTGTCTGCTACTCCGGTAAATCCTACGCACAAGCCACCTTCAATGTACTCTCTGCTCTCGGTTACGACATGAGCAAGGTATATACTCTGGAAGGTGGATTCACCGCCTGGTCCGAAACGTATCCCGAACAGATAACAACAGAATAAAGTCCCAAGGCAGACAGCCTTCCTACCATCATTGAGGGGAAAATCGGTAAGTTGAAAATCCGGTTTTCCTCTCAATTTTTATTATGATGTGGATCCATAATTAAAGCCTCCCTATCAAAGTAGGAAAGCTTCCCTTTTGTACGGAGCCGGAAATCTATCCTTATCCGATCGTGTTTGCATTTTATTTCTATTTTTCAAGAAATCGAAGAAATAGGATGAATGAAAACAGTCCTTCTGAAAAAATCTGTATTTTCAAAATATACTTAAGAAAATTCGAAATATCCCTTGGTTTTTGAATAAAGTTGATGCAGGATAGAAAACAGCCATTCAATCACTTTCCCCGTGGTATAGGATAATATCAGGAGGAAAGCAGCTATAAGCAATGAGTAGCGCGGAAGAAATACGATGTTCTGACACCAAATATCGCAATAGAATACATGTATCAGCCATATCATCGTACTTTCTCTTCCAATAACCCTTAACAGACGAGAAATATATCTACCGGGTCCGTTATTCAGTATGATCGTAAAGCAAATGACAGCTATAGGAGCACAAATATGATCATAAGGATCTCCCTGCTTATATCTAACAGTAAAAGAAAGGAAAAACACAATTACAGCCAATACAGTATAAAGATAGTTATTGGAAAACCTTCTTTTAAGCTTCCCGGTCAAATCATATCTGGCACAAACACACCCCAAGAGAAATACCGGAAGCTGCAATAACGTCCGCCAGCTGACTGACCATAATTCTGTATTGGAAAAACTTTTAAACAATGAAACTCTTATCAAACTCTCACCGGTAGTGTCATTCACAAACGTATGATTTTCCATGAGGCCGGGAATGATATAATAGATTGCTGCATGGAACAACAAAATTAATAGAATGTCTGTAATATAATTAGCTTTTTTACGATCCACAACCTGCCGGATCAAGGAAAAAAAAACCCAGCATCACAACATAAGATCCCAGAAACCACCACGCATGATTATAATCAGATCTTACACCAAGAAACGTCCATATTATACCTTCTGCCTGAAAATGGGATGCGCCAAGGGGAATTGAAATAGGAACACAAATCAGAAATACCTTCCAATATGATTGATAGAGATTTCCTATTTTTTTCGTCAGTGCTTTCTCTACATCTTTCTCTCCCAACATTGCCATATAGGTTCCGTATCCTGCAAGAAACATAAAAATCTCTACACAAATTTCTCCATATCGTGCAATATAGTAGGCCAGCGTATTCCCCAGATGGATTTCAGGAGAAATGTAAGTTACCCCTTCCCAAAGCCTGTTTGAAAACGTAAAAAGGTGATGATACAGCATGAGAATAATCGCAAGCCCTTTAATAGCCTTGGTATCCTGTGTTGTAAACATTTTCTACTTCTCCTCGCTTTGGTATATTTTGGAATAGATAAATATTATCATAAAGTCGTATTTATTACAATATTTACTTATGACCAGAAAAAATAAAAAGCACTCTGAATTTCTACAGAATGCCACTCTTGATAGAACTCTTCATTTTCACAATTTCACAAAGCTCCCAGGGGGACTCGAACCCCCGACCTACGCATTACGAATGCGTCGCACTACCAACTGAGCCATGGAAGCAGTTTGCCGACAAGTCATATTATACTTCCTAACTTGCCATTTGGCAAGCTATTTTTTATAAGTTTTCCGATTCTCTGTTGCAGGCTTCCTGTGTTTTGGACGCCAGATAAATCTCTCTCTGAGGATAGGCTATTCTGATACCGTTTTCCTCCAGGCAATATTTTACTGTCTCCGTCAGTCTCCATTTCCCTTCCCAGAAATCTTCCTTGGAAAGCCAGCAGCGAATACCCAACACCACGCCGGATTCACCCAGTTCCTCTGCAAATACAAGACGCTCTTTCTCTCTGATTACCTTCATATCCTCATCCAGCATCTGAAGCAGCGCCTCCTTAGCCAGACGAAGGTCACTATCGTAGGATATCCTCACCTTCAGATCCAAGCGTCTGTCAGGATTGTTGCTGATATTGGTCAGACTGGCATTCGCGAGGCTTCCGTTGGGAAGTACGATAATGCTGTTATCCACAGTCGTCAGTTTCGTATAAAAAATCTGGATTTCTGTTACCGTTCCCTCATTTTTATTCGTATCCTCTATAATATAATCACCTACCCGAAAAGGCTTTAATATGAGGATCAAAACACCGCCCGCCAGATTGGACAGACTTCCCTGCAGAGCCAGACCGATGGCCACACCGGCGGAACCAAGCACCGCCAGAATACTGGCGGCATCCAATCCAAAGCCGGAAGCAATGGAAAACAGCAAAACCACATAAAGCCCGATCTTAATGAAGGAATCAAGAAACTGGCAGACCCCCACATCCGTATGCATTTTGAACAATGCGTTTTTCACAACCTTGCGGACGATTTTGATCAATTGCCTCCCTATAAAGAAGACAAGCAGTGCCAAAAGGACGCGCATACCGAGGCGCATTGCATTTTCCGGAAGCTCCTCCAAAAACTTTTCGATCAAACCGTAATTAATGTTATCCATACTTCCTATTTGCTCCATTTATTTTTTTGCAGCAACACACTCATTTTTCTGGCCTTTTCTCTGGCTTCCTCTTCCAGCTGTCTACGAATCTCTTCCGCTTTTTCAACAGCAAATTTCAGAAGCTCTTCTTCTGTATAAGGGATGTATCGCAGCATGATAAGCTGTAGCGGTTCAACAGGAAGGGTAACGGAATAGGAAAATCCGTCACACTCTTTTTCCGTTGTTTCAAACCTGCTTCCTCTTCCCCGATTGCTGCCACCATAGGCAGTGTCATCACTCAGGAAAACGATCTCATATTTCCCCTCCAGCGGTACACCTACACAAAAGTCCTGTTTCGGTGCGTTGGCAAAGTTAGCGATTCCCATCAGGGTATCCCCCAAATGCCCTGACTTGCGCAAAAAACTAACCATACAATCATTTCTTGAAAAACAATTGATCCAATGGAAATTGTCCATGTCCTCATCGGCGGCCCCCAGCGCCGGATGCTCACTCCGAAGCTTATGGCAGTCTGCTTCCATACGGTAAAACGCTTCTTTCCGATCCTCCGGCACTTCAAACCCGGACAATGTTTTACCCGGCATCATCACAATGTAGGCATATCCCGCTTTTATCGTGGCAAACCGATCCGCCTCGCTTCCCGGCAAATCCTCCCACAGCCTGTCCAGCGCTTCCCCGGGAAATGCTTTGATAAAACGGTCACAATACGTATAAATCATACGCTCTGTCAATGCCTCATGGTTACCGGAACGAAAATACGGATCTGTTTTCAGGTATGTGAGAAAGCTTTTGGTAAAATCAGTATCGTACCGATAATCAAAACCAAGTCCTCCGTCCTCCAGCAGATCCGTGACCTGCGGCCAGATTGCATCCAAATCCGCCAGCAGCAGAACATTTTCGTCTCTCTTTTTAGCAATGCTGTTGCCGTGCTTAATTACCTCTACGGCTTCCAGATTCTCATTACCTCCATAGATGTTTGGCTTCCACTCGCCATCCTGTTTCCCGTAATCCAGATACAACGCCTCTGCCAGATCGGAAATGATAACACCATCCAAATGGAATTCTTCCAGCCAATACAGCAAATTACAGATATAATAATTTCTGATTTCCTTGTACTCCAGCCGCTCCCCCGTAATGGCAAAGCCCTTTGCAAGAACTCCTATCCCTTCTTTGTGGAGACTATTTATCACTTCCCGGATCCTGAACTCATCTCCCTCTGCCCTGCGGCTTACACTGAAGATTCTCTCATCATCTCTGATATCACAAAGAGCAACATGAGTAAATCCTCTCTTCTTTAAACGGGAAAACACGGAAGCATCACCCAGCAGACTGAAAACGGAGGTCTCATAGACGGAAAATCCGGCATGATCCTGTTTATTCAGACTTCTTTGCTCCATCCAGGCTGCGTCCTCCCAGGGAAACTGTACCTCATCAGCCACCAGGGAACAGACGCCATCCTTATCCCAAAGCCTTCCGTAGGGATCCGACAGAATTCTTTTTTCTCCATCCCTTGTCCGAATTTCATACCGATATTTGGCACCTACCTCCACACCGGGCAGAAACAGTGCAAAAAAATCACTGTCCTGCTGACGGTGCATCAAGCAGTTATCCCCATTCCAATCATTGAATTCACCGATTACACTAACGCCCAAGGCATCCTGTGCAAATACCACAAATCCGGTTCCCCACATGCCATTTATGACAGTCCTGTGACTTCCCATTGTGTGATATGCCTCATAATGAATTCCCTGCCGCAGCTTCTGCAATGCGGACAACGAAATCTCGTAACCATGCCTGTTGTATGTCATGTAGACATCCTGTCTTTCGCTCACACCCATACTCCTTTATGTATCAATCCTATGAATAAAAAAGCCACTCCTTAACTTCGGCTCAAACCACGTGGATTTCGGCGGCATGAGAAGCTCCGCGTCTGCCACCGCAAACAATTCCTCCATGGTAGTTGCCTTCAGGGAAAAAGAAACCGCCCAGCCTTCCTCCGCCTTCTCTTCCAGTGCCTGTAATCCCCGAATACCTCCGATGAAATCGATACGGCTGTCTGTTCTTGGTTCTCCGATCCCAAGAATCGGTTCCAGTATATCCTTCTGCAGCAAAGAGACATCCAGATTCTCTGCCGGATTCTCTGATTCCAAAGGATCCTTATGATACTTCAGACGATACCACTGCTTCTGAAAATACATACCGAATTCCCGGCACTTCTTTGGTTGATACGGCTCTCTCTGCGGAGTCACCTCAAAACGCTCCGCCAGCTTCTTTAAAAATGTCTCCGGTGTATACCCGTACAAATCTTTGACACTGCGATGGTAGGGCATGATCTCCAGTTCCGACTGCGGAAATAAAACACAAAGAAAATAATTGACCGATGCACTCTCCTCATAGCTTTCCTGTCCTTCTCTCCAATCCTGACAAACTCTGGCTGCAGAAGCACATCGATGATGCCCATCTGCAATATAGAGCCTCGGGATCTCCAGGAATGCTTTTCGTATCTCTTCTGCTTTTTTTGGATCCTTTACCGCAAAAATACGGTGCCTGATACCATCCTCAAAGGTGATGTCAAAGAGCGCTTCCCCGCACTTCTCTCCCGCCATCAGCACAGACAAACCTCTATGATCCCGAAAGGTCAGATAGATCGGCCCCGTCTGTGCCTGACACCCGCGTATATGGCGTATTCTGTCCTGTTCCTTTTCTTCCCGTGTATTCTCATGCTTCCGAATCCTATTCTTACAATAATCATCTACGGAAGCCACCCCTACCACGCCTGTCTGAACACGACCGTTCATGGTCAGTTCGTAAATAAAATACCGACTTTCTTCCTCCTGTGTCAGATACTTTTTCTCTATCCATTCCTGCAGCAGACTGCCGCATTTTTCATACACCTCCGGTGCGTACATATCGTATCCCGGCGGGAAGTTGGTCTCTCCTCTGTCGATACGCAGAAAAGATAAGGGTTCCTTCTGCGTCAGTACTCTTGCCTCTTCCCGATGATATACATCGTAAGGAAGTGCAGCGATTCTCTCTCCGAATCCCGACTCCGGGTGCAGGGCCCGAAAGGGTCTGATATCTGCCAATCTGTTCCTCCTTTTTGCCGTACGCTCGTTATTTGATCACACGCACCCGGAAAACACCGGGAACCTGCTCCAGCTTGTGAAGGGCTTCCTCTGTCACCGGAGTTTCCAGATCCAACAGCGAATATGCGTATTCTCCCTTGGAGGAATTGGACATATCGGTGATATTGATGCCCTGATCTCCGATAATAGAGGTGAAGCGGCTGAGCATATTCTTCATATTCTTGTGCAAAATGGCAATCCTCCCCGCCTGATAGCAGATTCCCATGTCGCACCTGGGATAATTCACACTGTTGATAATATTCCCGTTTTCCAGATAATTCATGGTCTCCTTGACCGCCATGACCGCACAGTTGTCCTCCGATTCTTCCGTGGAGGCACCCAGATGGGGAATGACGATACAGCCTTCCTTTCCGGCCGTTATGGGATTGGGAAAATCGGTTACGTATTTGCGTACCTTTCCATTTTCAATGGCAGCCACGACTGCTTCCTCATCAATCAACGCATCTCTGGAAAAGTTCAGAAGGATGACACCATCCTTCATTTTGGCAATGGCTTCCTCTCCGATCATTTTTCTGGTATCTTCCATCAGCGGAACATGGATCGTAATGTAATCGCAGTTTTCATAGATTACATCCACATTGCGCACATGTCTCACATCCCGGCTCAAGCTCCATGCCGCATCCACAGAGACATACGGATCGTAGCCGTAGACTTCCATACCAAGATGCTTTGCAACATTGGCCACCTTCACACCGATGGCTCCAAGACCGATGATCCCCAGCATTTTATTCTCTATCTCGCTTCCCGCAAACTTCTTTTTTTTCTTCTCTGCCAGTTTCGCAATATTCTCATCTTCGGCATCCTTCTCCACCCAATGGATCCCGCCGATAATGTCACGGCTGGCCAGAAGCATGCCTGCGATCACAAGCTCCTTTACGCCGTTGGCATTGGCTCCCGGTGTATTAAATACAACAATCCCTTTCTCCGCACATTTGTCCAGAGGAATATTGTTGGTACCTGCACCTGCTCTTGCTACAGCCAGCAGACTCTCAGGAAGCTCCAT
>JAFQLB010000070.1 GCA_017396675.1 Lachnospiraceae bacterium | reverse complement strand
GTGGTATGATATCGTTCGTTGGTAAGAGATTCTATCTACGCTGCTGTAGCACAGTCGGTAGTGCGTCGCATTGGTAGTGCGGAGGTCACGGGTTCGATTCCCGTCAGCAGCTTCCTTATTTTTAATGAATCCCCTGCAAGTCAGCGACTTACAGGGGATTTTTCGTGTCCAAAATTAAGAGAAGGAAAAGACCAAAGATCCCCTCCTTATTCTCCGAAGACTGCCAGATAGTCCTTCTGGAATTTTTGAATTCCGGCATCCGTCAGCGGATGATTCAGCATTTGGAGAATTACCTTGTAGGGAACGGTAGCAATATGAGCACCTGCCTTTGCACATTCCGTCACATGGATGGTGTTACGGATGGAGGCAGCGATGATCTGTGTATCAATATCCGCGGCCGTCGCAAAGATGTCGGAAATCTCATAAATCAAATCGGTTCCGTTCATGTTGATATCGTCCAGTCTGCCCAGGAAGGGAGATACGTAGGTAGCACCGGCTCTGGCGGCCAGCAATGCCTGATTGGCTGAAAAAATCAATGTGCAGTTGGTTCTGATCCCCTCTGCAGACAGCACCCTGATGGCTTTCAGTCCCTCTGCCGTCATAGGGATTTTTACCACCATATTGGGATGCATGGCAGCAATCTCTCTGCCTTCTTTGATCATACCCTCAGCATCCACCGTGGTTGCCTTTACCTCTCCCGAAATAGGCCCGTCCACGATGGAGGCAATGGTGCCAAGAACCTCTCTGTAGTCCTTTCCCTCTTTGGCAATCAGAGAAGGATTGGTGGTTACGCCGCAGATGACTCCCATGTCGGCGGCCTGTCTGATTTCATCGATGTTGGCTGTGTCAAGAAAAAATTTCATCGGTATCTCTCCTTTCCTTGGATGCATCGTTTGGCAATTTTCTTTGGATCGGCAGCCCGGCTGCCCTATTCCAATGCCATCCCCACGTTTATCTGCGGGAACATATTTTACCATATTTTGTGTTTATTTACAACTTTCTGCTTATTTACATCTTACTGTCTCTTGAGGCGGGTATACACTTGCCATAATGAAAAAATGCTTCGGAGGTATCTATGATAACAGCATCCACAGCCTGCCCCCCGCAGAATCATCCCGGAATCCAAAAAATCCTCGGCATTGAAGATCCCCGGCTGGAGATCTATTCCCGGCTGAAGGAACCGCAGCTGGCCAATTATTTTGCTCCCCACGGAGGTATTTTCATTGCAGAGAGCCCCATGGTCATCCTGCGCGCTTTGGATGCAGGCTACCATCCTCTCTCACTTCTGGTGGAGGAACAGCAATTTGAAGCAACGGAAGTCGGCAAAGTACTGGCCCAATGCCAAAGTATTCCCATCTATGTAGGCTCTCTCCCGGTGCTGTCTCAAATAACCGGCTTCCCTCTGACCCGGGGTGTCCTGTGTGCCATGAAACGAAACCCACTGCCGACTCCCGGAGAGGTCTGCAGAAATGCAAGACGGATCGCCGTTTTGGAAGACGTTATGAATCCCACCAATGTGGGAGCTATTTTCCGTAATGCTGCCGCCCTGCATATGGATGCAGTTTTACTCACTCCCAACTGCAGCGATCCTCTGTATCGCCGTGCCCTTCGGGTCAGTATGGGAAGTGTTTTTCAGCTGCCGTGGACCTTTTTGGAAGAAACGGGATCGTCTTTTCAGTCGGTTCCGCAGCATCTGCATGCCTTGGGCTATTCCTGCGCGGCTATGGCACTCAGCCCACAGGCTGTCAGTCTTTGTGACCCACGCTTATCGGCCGAAAAAAAACTGGCCGTCTTATTGGGAAGTGAAGCTACGGGACTGTCCCAGGCGACACTGAAGGACTGCGATTATATCCTGCGTATCCCCATGTCACACGGGGTAGATTCCCTGAACGTGGCCGCCGCCAGTGCCATCGCCTTCTGGGAACTTGGAACGAAGGAGGAGGGCGACTCCCCCGCCTGAGACTTATGCAGGGAAGCTGTCTGCCACACACAGTGCCCCCCAACCCAGTCGATTATTGGGATACACTGCTTCTCCGCGAATGGGCTTTGCGCCTTTTCGCAGACAGGCTTTTAATTTCTCGCCGTACAGAAAAGGATCATTTCCCCGAATGATTCCCCATTCCATCAAAAGTGCCGCACTTCCCGCCACAAGCGGGGTGGCAAAGGAAGTTCCCGTATAGCTGTTCGTACCCCCTCCCGAGGCAGCTGCCGTCAGACCCACACCGGGAGCCGCTATGTCCGGCTTTTGCCGGATTCCCGTCAGGTAATCATGATTGGGGCCGACGCCGCCGCGTCCGGAGAAGTCTGCGTAGGCTTCCAGGCCATCGTTGTAGGCAGCCACGGATATTACCCGACCGGCAGTTGCCGGAACAGTCAATGTGAGATTCGGATCGGGACGCACAAAACGGGTTCCCCCATTGCGTACTGCTCCCGAAGGAAGATAAAACTCCACCACTCCGTTTCTCGTATCCACCGGCATCAATATAAACTTCCAGATACCGGATGGGAGGTATTGGTTTTCCGGTAAAAAAACAAAAAACAGCTCCTGCAGGCTGCTGTAAGGTGAAGGTGCACCTATATAATACAGAATGCGGGTAGTACCCGACGTAAACGTCTGTCTTCCCGGAGGATTTCCCAGGTTCAGCGGATATCGGCTGCCATCCGGGCTTATCAGCATCATTTGGTACACATCTTCGTAAGCCTTCCACATCTGAACATTCAATGCAGTTTCAAACTGTGCAACTGCCAGTTCCGCCATCAAAGGCTCATCTTTTCCCACCTCCAGCTTCGTGTGACCGCTGCTGCTACCCTCATTTCCCGCCCCTACACAAACAGTCGTTCTTCCGATTTCGGAAGCATTGTCCAGAAACCGCTCCAGGAGAGAGCTCCCGTCATGAGGTCCGTAGGTATTGCCAAAGCTTAAGTTAATTACCAGGGGACGCTCCTCTAGTTCGGCTTTTTGCAGGCAGTAGGTAATCCCCCGCATCAGCTCTGTGGTCTTGGGAAATCCACTTTCTGCGGAATTTCCCAGCTTCACCACGATCAGCTCACTGTCAGGCGCAACTCCCCGCAGCAGCGGATCCTCGTTGGAGGAAGCGGCAATGGCTGCCACCCCTGTGCCATGACCGCTGACATCCTGCTGGGGAACCACCGCCAGTGCCTCCCGTCTGCTTCCGTTTCCCCGCCCTCCGGCAATGGCCTCATCGATCTGTGCCTTTGTGAACTCTGTTCCTATGCGGAAACCGGCAGGTGGCCGCCATCCCCTTGCCTCATCCGGAACCAGAGACTGATCCCAGAGATATAAGATCCGGCTTCCCGCCTCATTTTGGAAATCGGGCAGGAGGTAGTCGATTCCGGAATCCAGAACAGCGATCAACACCTCTCTTCCCGTTAATCCCTCGCTGCCTCTTGCTACGGGTACGACACAGGAATTCAGCTTCGCCTCGTACAAATCATAGATGAGACGCTTCGGCTTCTCTATATACTCCACCTCCGGCAGCCTTGTAAATGCTTCCAGTAAAGCCTCCGGTAAAGTGACAATGGCGTAACCGGCGATCAACTCTTCCACCGTAATCCATTGGTTTTCCACCTGTTTTAAGCTTCCGTGATATTTCACGATAACCTCCCAGCGGAGGGTAGATGCATCGTACCCTACCTCCAGAATATCGGATCTGCGCCTTATTTCCGGCGTGACTGCCAAAGAAAGATTGAGAAGTTCTTCCCGCTTCTGGTTGTTGGCTCCCGCCTCGTTGTTATCTTCCTCCATGAAGGTATCAATTGCAGTTCTTCCTTCCATATGCTCCCCCCTGCCCTATCGGGCTTCCTTTTTCATGTTATAATCTATGAGGGAAAAATAAAAAAGAGACACATCTTAAAAACCATGTGTCCCTCTTCTTTATACTATTGCTCATAAAATGCCTTTGTCAATCTTACCATATGCACCGTATCCTCCGCCCCTGCAGTCTCAAAAGCGGAATGCATGGCCAGCTGGGCAAGGCCGATGTCCGCCGTGGGGACAGACAGATGAGAAGCCGAAATATTGCCCAGTGTAGAACCCCCCGCAATATCGGAACGGTTGGCATATATCTGGTAGGGAATCTTCTCCTTTTCACACAGATCCTTTACCACCGCTCCCGTATACGCATCTGTGGTATACTGCTGATTGCCGTGGTATTTGATCACAATACCCCCGTTTAATACGGGGCGGTTGTCGGCATCGTATTTCTCCGGATGGTTGGGATGCAGGGCATGACCGTTGTCTGCCGACAGTAAAAAGCTGCACGCTGCCATCTGAGGCACCTCCTGTGCTTTTCCCAGCGCTGCGGCCACTCTTGTAAGCACCGTCTCCAACAGATCGGAATCAGCTCCCTGTCTTGTCCGGCTGCCTACCTCCTCATTGTCAAACAAGGCATATACATTGATATATTCCTTCGGCTCCGCCTGCAAAAATCCATCCAGGGATGCAAACGCACATTGTGTATCATCCAGTCTGGGAGCGCCGATCAGCTTTTCTTCATATCCAAGAAAGGTTCCTTTTTCCCTGCAATATAAAAACAAATCCGTACCCAGAATATCTTCCGGAACAGTCTGCAGCTTCTCTGCCAGGATCTCTTTCAGGGAAAATCCATCCCCCAATGCCACCAAGGGCTGCATATCCGTCTGGGGATTATACTCGATTCCCTGATTCATTTCTCTGTTCAGATGAATGGCCAGATTGGGAATCACACAGCTGATCTCCTTCAAGTCCACGGGGACACTTTGCAGCTTCCCTTCCCGACGCAGAACCACTCTTCCGGCCACGGCCAAAGGACGATCCAGCCAGGTGGAAAGGATCATTCCTCCGTATTTTTCCACATTCAGCTTCACGTAAGTCCCTTCTCTGCGTTCCGGCTTCTCCTTCAGTTTAAATCCTGGGGTATCACTGTGAGAAGCTACGATATGAAACCCCTTCGGATCCTTTTGAGGGATTCGAAAGGCAAGCAGTGAAGAGTCATTCCGCATGACGTAATATTTTCCGCCGGGACAGATCCGGAATTTTTCCGTTTCCGTCAACTCTTCATATCCTGCTGCCGCCAAGGCTTTTTTTGCATTGTCTGCCGTATGATAACAGCTGGGACTTTCCCAGATAAACTGCAGCAGACGTTCTGTCAATTCTCTGATCTTCATCATCTATTTCCCTTCATTGTAGGTGACAACACCCTTTTCCACCAGAAACGCAGGGTGATAGGACAGCTTTGCTTTACGCAGCCCCTCGGAACCGGCATCCTCTTCCCGATTGACGTATGGGAACTCAGCCGCTTCATGGATCAGAAACTGCTGATTGATCATGGGATAAGCCCCCTGCACATCGGCAAAAGCCTTCTCAATATGCACCACAAAGGTCTCATCATTGAGCTTCTCTCCCAGAGTAAATGCTACCACTCTCCCTCCGGCCCAAAGAACGCCTCCTCTCAGCTCCAATGTCCGAAACAGCTCCAATGCCCGCAGGGTCATGCAAAACTCCTGATGCTTCTCATCCTTTTCGTCACAGGCATTGGCAATTCTCCATTCCTCCGCCATCTGCCGACAAGCTTCCACATTCTCCTCAGACAACGGCTCATAACGCCAGTCCGGAAAATTTTCCTTAAATTTATTGATGTGATTTCTCTTACCGTGCAGCTTCTTCCCTGCCAGTGAAATCATCTTCTCCGTTTCATAAACATAATCTGCGATGTCTCTGACAAATGTAATACTGTATTTACCGGGAAACAACTCCTCCAGCCGCCGGTATTGCTTTTCCGTTACAAGATGCATGCGGAAGGCTCTTTCTTTTTCGGCAAAATAAGTTTCCAGCTTGGACAGTACCTTCCCTAACCGGTCCGGCCCATAGGCCTCCTTTGCCAAGGGAAAGGAGACACTTCTTCCGCTTCCCGATGTCAAAAACACAAGAAATCCGTCAATCACACTGTAGGAAAGCTCATAGAAGGGCTCCCACAGATAATTATTTGCAAAGCATGCCTCACAGTTTCCCAACTGCTCATAGGCAAAATAGCTTTGTACCAGAGCCCTGTCCGCCAATTCTAATTTTTTCCATTCAATCTCCATCATTGTCTTCTTCCTTAACCTCTGTCATTCTTAAGCTTCCCCGACAACCGGGAAAGACCGCAACCGATACCGCGGCAGATCCCGTATAATATCATAGTTCCCGCCATAATGCATGTAAATACGATGAGATTACACATCTCGCTGGTGACCTGATAGTTTTCTCCCAGCCAATTTTTTACATCTGTTGCAATATACTCCTGCACGCAGTAAAATTCCAGAGATATTGTACCATAAAAGGCAAATATTTTCAGTATCGCTTTGCCCAATTTCTTACAATACCGATCCAGGCACCAGAAAAACCTTCCCAAAAAGCAAACCCCGGATACCGTGATTAACAGGTTGGGAATACAGCAATTGGAGTAGGGCACCAGCAGATAAAAATCATGATAATTGGTCAGGTAAGCAAAATACGCTCCCAGAATCAAAAGCAGCAGACACAAAAGCCATGAGATGCGGTCCAGCCTGATATCTCTCTCCCGAAGCAGCGCACCTGCCAAAACTCCCATCAGAAACACGGGGATCCGATTGGTAAAGGCATAAAGCTCTCCTCTGCTCCCCCCTACAAGCCACATGGAAAGCAGCAGCCACAGAAGCAACGCACAGGCTGTGAAAACTCCTTTCTTAGAGGATTTTTCAAAAAAGTACCAATAGGCGGGAAAGGCCAGATAAAGAACGAGAATTGCGGCAACAAACCACTGGAAAGAAAGAAAACTCTGTGTAATATGCTGATAAAAGGTGATATTTCTTACAAAAAAT
>JAFQLB010000069.1 GCA_017396675.1 Lachnospiraceae bacterium | reverse complement strand
CGGAGAAGATCCAAAAGAAATCAAGAGTGATCTTAAACCCCATTCATGCCAAGTATCTGGATCTGCCAAAGCCAATGCAGCGGAAAAAAGAGGTGGTGCAGTCGGGCAGGATCGTAGATTTCAAAAATCAGGCCATGCTTATCGAGGCCTTCGCAGAAGTACACGAAAAGCACCCGGAATACTGCCTGAAGCTCTACGGAGAGGATTCCGGGGACGGAACCTGGGCGCTGCTTGAGCAATGCATTCAGCGCTGCAATGCAAAAGACTATGTGTTTTTGATGGGAGGAAGCAATCAGCTGGAAAAAGATCTTCCGGATGCGTCCGTCTATGCTTTTTCTTCTGACTGGGAAGGACTGCCCAATGCCCTGATGGAGGCCATGGCCATGGGTCTTCCCGTGGTAGCCACGGATTGTCCCTGCGGCGGTCCCGCCACCCTGATTGAAGACGGCGTGAACGGACTTCTGATCCCCATTAAGAACAGGGAAAAAATGACGGAGGGAATCTGTCGTCTGATTGAAGACCGTCAGCTGGCGGAGCGTCTGGGCGAGAAGGCGAGAGAGATCAAAGATCGGGCAAACGAGGAAATGATCTGCAGGCAGTGGGAAGAATATATCCGTAAGCTTTGCAGATAAAGGAGGAAAAGGATGTTTTCATACGAGGATTACAGAAGGATGATCCGTTTGATCAAGGAGTCGGGACGCTATATGGGATACAGGCGGGCTATGGAAAGCGATGCATTCATTATCATGCGCCACGACGTGGAATACAGTGTGGAACGGGCCTATGCACTGGCCAAGGTGGAAGAGAGCATGGACTTTACCTCCAACTTTTTTTTCCAGTGGACCAATAACTCCTACAATGTATTATCCAGAAAAAATGTGAATATGATCCGGGATATGCGGGAAAGAGGACACAAGATCGGTCTTCATTTTGCGCTTAACGGAATGACGGATATGGATCAGATCAGAAAAAGCATCCGCAAGGAGATGGAGATCTTAAGTGAAATGTTCGGATTTGAAGTGAAGCAGTTTTCCGTGCATCGCCCCTCCCTGGATATCCTTCGGGAAAATATCAGAATGGAAGGGATATTGAACGCCTATCAGGATGACTTTTTCACCTTTGCGGAGAATATTTCTAAGGATACTCCCGTGGCGGTCAAATACCTTTCCGACGCCAATCATATCTGGCGTTACGGGTATCCTGACGAGGAAACGCTTTCAAAGCACCCAAAAGTTCAGATATTGATCCATCCCTTTGCATGGACGCCGGAAGGGTATGATAATTTTGAAAACTATCAATCTCTGCTGGCGGAGAAGTACAGAGAGATTATCGACAGTGTAGACAGAGAATGCAAAGATTTTTGTGAGTACCGGAGATGGTTTTTGAAGGAGACTCCGGATTGGGGGAAGCTGTGAAAATTGCCTTTTTTATCAGCTCTCTGCAAAAGGGAGGATCGGAGCGGGTGATGACCAACCTGATCGCTTTTTTTGTGGGGGAGGGATATGATGGGGTGCTGGTGACACAGCACAAGGCGGAGACGGAATATCCACTTCCGGCAGGTATCAGACGGGTGTTATCGGAGATTACGGAGGAAGAAAGGACGAGCAGCCGGATCGGGAACTTTCGGCGGCGTTTCCGGAAGCTGCAGGCCATATGGAGGCAGGAGCGACCTGACGTCATCCTGTCCTTTATCGGCAAGAACAACTGCATGGCGCTGCTGACGGCAAGGGCACTGCACATTCCTGTGGTGGTTGCTGTTCGGGGGGAGCCGGCGGAGGAATACAAATCCCGTCTGCTGAAGACAGCGGCCAACCTGTTGTTCCCGAGAGCGGCGGCAGTGGTGCTGCAGACGAGAGCGAGCATGGATTTTTTTTCACCAAGGGTGAGGAAAAGAGCGGTGATTTTGCAGAACTCCCTGCACCCGGATTTTATCCGTCCGGTAACGGAAGAGCATATGCCTTCGGGAGAGCGGGAGAAAAGGATCGTAGCAGTGGGCAGGCTGGATGAAAATAAAAATCACAGAATGCTGGTGGAGGCCTTTGCTCCCCTGGCAAAGGAGTTTCCGGAGTACCGGGTGGTAATCTACGGAGAGGGAGACAGCAGAGAAGCGTTGGAGAGGCGTATCGGAGAGCTGGGGCTTGACTCCCGGATCCGTCTGCCGGGAGTGATCTCCCGTGTGGCGGATGCCATCGCCGATGCGGAGATCTTTGTGCTCACCTCCTATTCCGAGGGGATGCCCAATACACTGATGGAGGCTATGGCGCTGGGACTGGCCTGTATTGCCACGGATTGTCCCTGCGGCGGGCCTGCAGAGCTGATTGAGTCGGGAGAAAACGGGCTTTTGATTCCCTCCGGTGATACAGCCGCCCTGACAGAGGCTCTTCGGGAGCTGATGCAATCTCCCGACCGTGCCGTCCGCCTGGGAGAGAAGGCAGCCCGTATTCAGCAAAGCTGCCATCCGGATCGGGTGAACCGGGATTGGCAAAAGCTACTGGATGGGTGTATAAATGTATAGACGTATGAAAGAGAAACAGAGAAAACGGGTATAGAATAACGGAATCTGAAAAAAGACGGAGAAACGGGAGTCTGACATGTGCGGGATCGCAGGATTGTGTAATTGGCAAAACAATACCGCTAAGAATCTGGAGCGGATGAACGAAAGAATGCTTCATCGGGGACCCGATGGAGGCGGATATTATATGACGGAGGACGGAAGCGTAGGACTGAGTCACCGAAGACTGTCCATTGTGGATCTGTCGGAGAACGGGGCCCAGCCCATGGCTTCGCACAGCGGGAGGTTTCGGATCGTTTTTAACGGAGAGATTTATAACCACAGGCAGCTGCGCAGGAAGCTGACGGAAGAAGGCAAGGTATCTGCCTTTCGGGGAAGCTCCGATACGGAGGTGCTGCTGGAGTTGTTTGAGGCTTACGGGATCCGGGAGGCAATCTCCATGTGTAAGGGAATGTTTGCCATCGCCCTTCTGGATACGCAGGACAAAAGGCTGTATCTGCTCCGTGACAGAGTAGGGGAAAAACCGCTGTATTACGGCTTTGTTGGGGGAAGCTTTGTATTTGCCTCGGAGGTAGGGTGTCTGGCGGCTCTGGAGGGCTTTGACAATCCCGTGAACAGAGGCGTTTTACCCATTTATTTTATCCACGGATATATTCCCGCCCCCTATTCCGTTTATGAGAATATTTATAAGCTGGAGCCGGGCACCATCCTTACTATGGCAGCTCCCTACCGGGAATTTGAGATTACGTCCTATTGGTCCATGCATGAGATTGCAAAAAAAGGAGAAGACAATCCCTTTCAGGGGAGTGAGGAGGAGGCCACGGAGGAACTGGAGCGGCTGCTGAAGGCCTCCATCCGGGATCAGATGGTGGCCGACGTTCCCGTGGGGGCTTTTCTGTCTTCCGGTATTGACAGCTCCACGGTGGTGGCTCTTATGCAGTCTCTCAGTGATCAGAAGGTGAAAAGCTTTACCATTGGCGTGGAGGATTCCGGATTCAACGAAGCCGAGGCAGCAAGGCAGATCGCGGGGCATCTGGGAACGGAGCATACGGAACTGTATATCACGGAAGAGGATGCCAAGGCTGTGATCCCCAAGCTGTCCTATATGTTTGGAGAACCCTTTGCCGACAGCTCTCAGATCCCCACCTATCTGGTAAGCAAGCTGACCAGACAGCACGTAACCGTATCCTTGAGCGGAGACGGGGGAGATGAGCTGTTCAGCGGCTACAATTCCTACACCTCCATCGACAGGATCTGGGGAAAAATGAAAGGGCTTCCCTATCCTGTGCGCAGGCCGGTCTCCGCGCTTCTGAAAGAGATACCGGGACTGTCCAGGACCCGGAGAACCCAGGCCATGCTGCTTGGGGCAAGAGGGCCGGAGGAATTGTATGAGATCTCCAATGAATCGGAGCCGCTGGCAAGACAGATCTGTCTGGACCCAGGATGCTGCCCTTTAAATACACGGAGTGTAAGCCCAATTACTTAAAGGAAGTACGCCACAATATCATGCTCATGGATCTGACCATGTATCACCCGGACGATATTCTGGTGAAGGTGGACCGAGCGGGCATGGCGGTTTCTCTGGAATCCAGGATCCCCCTGCTGGACAAGGATGTGGTGGAATTTGCCTGGCGGCTGCCTCTGCGATACAAATACGAAAAGGGTGTTACCAAAAAGGTACTGCGTAATGTACTCTATAAATATGTGCCGAAGGAATGGATGGAGCTTCCCAAACGGGGCTTTTCCATTCCCATTTCCAAATGGCTTCGGGAACCGGCGCTGAAGCAATGGGCGGAGGAGCTGATAGATCGGGAGACACTGGGTCGTCAGGGAATCTTAAATACTGATGTGGTGTGGAGGATCTGGGAGGACTATATCCACAGGGGACAGTGGCGGATCCAGATCTGGTATATCCTGATGTTCCAGCAGTGGATGCGGGAGCGGGAAGGATAGGAGAGGATACAGGGTGTACATGGGGGACATGGGATGAGATTGAGTGACAGACAAAAGGAAACAGTAATGGCAGCCGGCATCTTTCTGGTGGAAATACTGGTGCTGTATGCGTATTTATTTCGCAGCCACAATCCTATTTTTGGAATCAATGATGACTGGACGGTATACATGGTTCTGTCAGGCAGTTACCTGGGAACCCCGGATCCTTATGTGGTCTTTTTTCTGTACCCGCTGGCATGGATTATCTGCAGATTGTATGAAGTCACCAACCGGATTCCCTGGTATGGACTGCTGCTGCACGGCTGCTTTATCCTAAGCAGCTTCTGGCTGTTTCTGAGAAGCTTTCGGATGGTGGACGGAAAGCTGCGGGGAAAAATCGGAGAGAATATCGCAAGGATAGGGAAAAAGGCATTGATCAGCTGCGGGCTGGTGGTTCTTTTTTTCTTTTTTTCCATAGAGATTCTGCTGACTGTTCAATATACCCATGCGGCGGCGGTCTGCGGAGCGGCAGCCATCTTTTTATTTCTCACCGCAGACACAAAGGACAAGGATTGGAAGGGCTTTTTGTGGGTCAATCTTCCCACGCTGCTGATGGTGGCTTTGGCGGTATGCATTCGAAAAAATGCGGGTTTCATGTGTATTCCCGTGGGGGGAATGCTGTTTCTCGGGAAATGGTGGCTGGAGGAGAGAGGGATGACCCGCCGGGCACTGCAGAAATATCTGGGCTTTGCCGCAGTCATGCTGGGAATGATCGGCGCCTTGCTGCTGTCTCATGAGATTGCTTATTCCTCTGAGGAATGGTCGGAGTATGCAGACGTCAATTATTACAGAGAGAAAGTGGTGGATTTTTACGGTATGCTGCCCTATGAGGAGATGGCAGACGTATCGGAAGAGATCGGTATGTCGCCGCAGCAGTATGCGGTCAGCTGCGGTATTCTGAATTTCTATACGGGAGACATCCCCTATTCGCAGTTTTTGAAAATCATGATGGAGCGTTCCAAGGTTAAGTATGATGCGGCCCATCCGCTGTCGGTCAAAATGGAAGCTGCCAATAAAAGCATGGCGGACAGTCTTCTGAATGTCAATCTGAAACCGCAGAACACCATGCTTTTGATTCTGACAGCGGGTTTGCTCCTGTGGTGTGTGTATCGCAAAGACCGAAAGGGCTTCTTCCTCTTTTTCTGCTACGTGTGTGGACGTTTTTTTGCCTGGTATTATATATTGTTTAACGGAAGATTTCCTTTACGAATCCCTCAGAGTTTGTTTTTGATCGATTTTATGGCAGTGCTGGCTATCTGGCTGTATGTGTATGGTGACAGGCGAGAGAATAAAATGAATTCCGTGAATTCGATGCATTGGATGAAAAAGAAACTGATTCCCGCAGGGGCAATCCTTCTCTTTTCCGCTGCACTGGTACTGTCGGCAAGGCAGGGACTGCGGCTGATGGGGGAGAGATATTCTTACGTGGGAGCGTATCAGGACAAGTGGTACGGAATCAAGGAGTATTGTATGGATCGTCCGGAAAATATGTACCTGCTGAACGGGGGATCCAATACGCTGTTCTATTTCAGCGACAATGTGCTGGATACCGATACCATCGGACAGTTCCAGAATTATTATGCCAATTCCAATTTTTATTCCTTAAGTCCCAATTTTTACAAAAAAACGGGAATCACGCCGGGCAGTGATGTGGCGGAGGCGATCCTTTTGCAGGAAAACAATTATTGGATTTATGAGGCGGGCAGCTTCAGTGATCAGATTCCTATCATTCAATACTACAGTGACAGATATTCCGATTTCACATATGAATTGGCGGATACCTTTTCCACTGCCACCTCCTCCTTTGAGGTATATCGATTCAGCAGACAGGACAGAGAATAGCTATGATCAGATCTACATTACAGCAGTGCCGAAGGGAAGTGACCCGGCCGGAAGAGAATAAAATATCGGTGATCGTCAGCATCTACAATATTGCACCTTATCTGGAACGATCCCTTGCCTCGCTGTGCGGTCAGACCTACCGGAATCTGGAAATCATTCTCTCGGACGATGGTTCCACCGATGAGAGCGGCAGCATCTGTGACACATGGGCCGGGAAGGATGAACGGATCCGGGTGATCCACAAGGAAAACGGCGGACTGTCCAGTGCACGGAATGCGGGAATTGCCATTGCCACAGGAAAATACATTGCTTTCGTGGACGGAGATGACTGGATTGAGGAAACCATGTATGAGGATATGCTGCTGGCCATACAGACCTGGGATGCACAGCTGGCGGTCTGTAATTACCGGGAGGTGAGCCGGGAGGGGATACGGGATACCTCCACGGAGGAGGTGACTCTGTTTGAGGGAAGGGAAGCACTGGAGGCTTTCATTGCAGAGGATCCTAAGTATCAGATTCAGAATGCAGCCTGGAACAAGTTGTATCTGCGAAGCCTGCCGGAAGAGCTGCGGTTTCCCGAGGGTAAGCTGTTTGAGGATATTGTGTATACCACCAGGCTGCTGGCGGGCTGCAGCCGCTGTGTCTATTTAAACAAGGCGTATTACAACTATGTGGTGGATCGCAGCGACAGCATTATGAACAGCAGGAAGCTGACCAGGATCCTGACGGATCAGATTCCGGCCTATGAGGAAAAGAAAGCTTTTCTTTTGTCTCTGGGGGAAAGGGAGCTGGCGGATACCCATCAGTTCTTTTTCTACAAGCGGATGCTCTACCACTACAGAGAAGCGTTTGAACAAAGGCCTGAAGGGTATAAGGAGTTTATCCGCAAGCTTCGGCAGGTGATCGGCAGCAGCAAGGACGTAGACTGGAGTATTTATGAGGGACACGGGGACCGCCGGGGGGATCGGTTGCGACTGCGATTGTTTGTGACTTCTCCCCTGCTGTACCGTATGTTTAACCGATGCAATGAAGCTTTTCTGATTCCTGCCAGACAGCGGAAGGCTCTGAGAGCAAAGGAGATGAATCTGATCTGCCTGACCGGCGGTCTGGGCAACCAGCTGTTTCAATATGCGCTCTATCTGACCTATCGAAAAAGAGGGCAGGCGGTCAAAATAGACGATGTGACGGAGTATCGTCATGAAAAGAAGCGGACACCGCAGCTGGCGCAGCTGGGACTCTTTTACGAAAAAGCTTCCCCGGAGGAAATCTGTGAGTGGAGAGACGAATATTTGGATCTGTTTTCCAGGATCCGAAGGAAGCTGAAGGGGCGGAGAAGCCGCCTGGTGCGGGACATGGGAGGTGCTTTTCAGCCGGAGGTACTGACGCAAAGAAATGCTTATCTCTATGGCTGGTGGCAGAGCCAGCGGTATTTCAAGGAGGCGGAAGCAGAGGTCAGAAGCACTATTTTTACTGCCCTGCAAAAGGGTCTCGAACAGGCCTCGCAGGAGAATTCCGCCCGCAATCACAGGTATCTGAAGGAAATTTGCTCCTGTGAATCGGTGGGGCTGCATATCCGCAGGGGGGATTATCTGGAGGTGGAGGAGCTCTACGGAGGAATCTGCACTCCCGCGTATTATAAGAAGGCCATGAAAGCCATAGAGAAAAGTAAAAATAGCTGTCGATATTTTATCTTCACCAATGATACGGAGTGGGCAAAGCAGCATTTTACAGGAGATGGGATGGTGGTTGTGGAAGGAAATGACGAAGCCCACGGCTATCTGGATCTGTATCTGATGAGCAGGTGCCGTCACAACATTTTGGCCAACAGCAGCTTTTCCTGGTGGGCGGGATGGCTCAATGACAATCCGGAAAAAATTGTGGCAGCGCCTTCCCGCTGGATGAACATGAGGGAAATGCCGGATATCTATTGGGAAGGTATGCTTGTAATATCACCTTAAGTTTAGTAGAATAAGGGAAATGAGGAAGTATGCTTAAAAAATTAGACTATATTCTGGACAGAAAACAAAAACAGGGACTGGTGTGGCTGGGGATCCTGCTGTTTATCGCGGGATTGCTGGAAACCCTGGGCGTCTCCGCCATCTTCCCCGTGGTCATGGTGATCATGGATCCCGATGCCCTGATGGAGTACGAGGCGGTGAGAATCGTTACGGGTGCGCTGGGGATCAGGGATGCCACACAGCTGGTGATCATTCTGCTGGGCGCCTTGATGCTGATCTATGTGCTGAAGAATGTGTTCCTGCTGTATGTGGTAAAGCAGCAGACAAAATTCATTGCCTACAACAGAAACCGGATGATCAGCCGTGTTCTGCGGGAATTTTTGAACCGCCCCTATGAATTCTATCTGGAGGCAGACATTCCCACCGTATTTCGGATCACAGATGCTGATATTCCCAACGTATTCCAGCTGCTGCAGGTGCTGATCCAGTTTGCCTCGGAAATCATTGTGGCGGCCTGCCTGTGTGTGGTGCTGCTGGTGACAGACTGGAAAATGACATTGTCCCTGCTGGTTGTCTTCGGGATTATTACACTG
Source organism: Lachnospiraceae bacterium (assembly GCA_017396675.1). Lineage (GTDB taxonomy): Bacteria > Bacillota > Clostridia > Lachnospirales > Lachnospiraceae > SFDP01. Next base: position 614 of record JAFQLB010000069.1, on the reverse strand, counting down.
CTTATCAGTAAGCTGTTAAAGCCTCGCCTGAACCGGCTGGGCAGAAAGAACCAGGAGGTGCAGTCCAGAATCGCCAAGTGGAGGATTCAGGCCATTTACGGCATCAAGGATGTGAAGGTGCTGCACAGAGAAGAGTTTTTTGCCTACAATTATGAGAACACGGGGAAGGAAAGCGTGAAGCTGTTCCAGCGCTACGCCATTATGAACAATGCCCCCAGACTGCTGATCGAAACCGTGTTTATGATGTTTTTGATCGGTTATATTCTGATCTATCTGCTGCAGGGCAACGACATTGCCAAGCTGATCACCACCCTGTCTGTCTTCGGTGTGGCGGCCATCCGGCTCCTGCCCTGTGCCAACCGCATCAATACCTATATTACGGAAATTGCATACGCAGAGCCCTGTCTGAATTATCTGTATGAGAATCTGAATATCAATGTGAAGCTGATGCAGGAGAATCCTGTGATCCGCAGTGCGGGCAGCAAGGAGAAGCTGAAGCTGCAGGACGAGATCCGCCTGTCCCACATTACGTACGCCTATCCCAATACGGATAAATACATCTTCCGGAATGCGGATATGGTCATTCCGTACTCCAAATCGGTGGGAATCATGGG
>JAFQLB010000068.1 GCA_017396675.1 Lachnospiraceae bacterium | reverse complement strand
GCCGGCATTCTCACCGCAGATCAGATAGTTCGTCTTTCCGCTGATACTGCTTCCTGCCTTGGCTCCCAAAGAACTGATCACCTCATGGATTCCCTCCCGGGTATAGGGTTCTACCTTGACATTCACCACAATTGTCAGTCCTGCAAAAGGCCCACTTTGCATTGCCTGCTGCTTTGCAGAGGACTTTTTGACCTTTACCAACGTCTGCAACGTATCCCACACATATCGGTTGTCTTCATCAAAGAACCACTCGTGAATGTTATTGTGCAGGGTATCTCCGAAATCCGGAAGGAAGGTAAAGTCATACATATTGTCAACGGCATCGATGAACTTATCAAGACTGCTGTCAAAGGCTTCTGCTAGAATACTGCTGGCATTACTGCCTATCATCGGAATGTCCATGGCGATCAGATACCTTTCAAAAGTAGTATCTCGGCTTTTCTGAATGGAATCCCAGAGGTTTTTCCAGGACTTTTCTCCCCAGCCTTCCAGGGCAATGATCTCTTCCCGGTGATGATCGAGACTGTAAATATCCAGTACGGATTTCAGCCAGCCTTTACCAATAAAGGTTTCCAGAGTTGCTTCCGATACTCCTTCTATGTTCATGGCCTTCTTGCCCACAAAATGAACGAACTTCATCAGCTTCTGCGTGGAACAATTCCAGTTGTCACAGTGGAGTGTTCGGGTGCCCTGCTCCCCTTCCTTGTCCGGTTTTCTCTCAAGAATCCGGGTGGGCTCACCGCAGCAGGGACACACAGCAGGCGCCACCTTGCTTAAGTCAAACAGTCCCCTGTCAAGATTTTCTTCTACCTTCGGGATGATCTGATTCCGCTTTGTTACAATAATCCGGCAGCCGGACATCAGCTCCAGCTTCTCTATATGAGAAACATTGTGAAGATTTGCCCTGCTGACATCACAGCCGTCGATCTCCACGGAATCAAAAATCGCAACCGGTACGATCTCACCACTGCGAGTAGGATTCCATTCGATCTCACGTAGAACCGTTTCAAAGGCTTCGTCTTCGAACTTAAAGGCAACACCATCCTTGTAGTGGTGTCTGGTCTTACCACAAGATTCGGAAAAAGCAATGTCATTGTAGGTCAGCACGATTCCATCAATGGGAATGTCATTCTCTTTGGCAAAGCTTTTCAGCTGTTGAATGCCTTTCTCCATTTCCATCCTGGTAAGGGGCCGGTTGGTCAAGAAGAACTTGCAAGGTGTAAACCCCAGTTCAGGAAGCTTTCGCAGCTTTGCAGCTTTGGTTTTCAGCTCCGGGAAGCCCTCAAGAACAGCGAATGGCATAAAGTTGACCTTTCTCTTGGCGCACTCCAACCCCTTCAGAAGGCGAACGGAGCCTGCTGCCAGGTTCCGTCCTGCTCCATACTTTTTTCCGCTGCTGTCCAGATAACGCTCTTTCAATTCTGCAAAATCGCTGGGGCGGATGAATGCCTCGCCGGTGATTACCAGACGGTCCTTACAGGGAAGCCCCGCCGGGATCCCGGAAATACCGGATGCGTTGTGAGTCACTATTTCTCCCGTATCCCCATCTCCCCGGGTGGCAGCCTCCATCAGAATGCCGTCCTGATATGTCAGCTTCAGGGTCAGTCCGTCCAGCTTCAGCATGAGAAGAATCTGCTTTCTACCCATGAAGGAAATAAGCTCCTCTACTTTCTTTGTTTTTTCCAGAGATAACAGCGGTCTTTTATGAACCGTTTTCTCCAGCTTACTGACAGGAGGATAGCCCACGCCCTGGGTCGGAGAGTTGGCTAGATATACGCAGGTCTCTGATTCCAGAGCCACTAGCTCATCAAAGAGACGGTCATAAACCTCATCTGAGACCTCCGAGACGTTTTTGTTGTAATAGGAATCCCGGTAGCCGTTCATTCGTATCACAAGCTCCTGGAGACGCTCCAAGGCCGTCTGTGCCATCAGGACACCTCCTCAACCAGAAGCCACAGGGAAATTATCCTGTATTCTTCCGTAT
>JAFQLB010000067.1 GCA_017396675.1 Lachnospiraceae bacterium | reverse complement strand
GGGCTGTCTGGATGAAGAAGCGGTAAAAAAAGAAATGGCATATGTGGAGACACAGTGGAATACACAGGAGCTTCCTTCGGGGCATCTGGAAAATCATGCCAGACTCTATCTTGTGCTAAAACAATTGATGGGAGAACAGGGGTATGATTATGCGGCCATCAAGTGTTGGCCGGAGATGGGAAATCTTCACACCACACCCTGTGCCGTGCTGGGAAGGCTTGCGGATGACGGCATCCAGATCAGCTGCGAGGGTGATATAGATGCAGGGCTGGCAGCTGTGGTACAGAACCTCCTTACGGATCAGCCTACCTTTATCACCGATCTGATCAACATCGATGAGGCAGAAAATACCGTAACCTTCTGGCATTGCGGAAATGCGGCTCCCAGTCTTCATTGCGGGGAGGATGGCGTGAAGATGTGCAATCATCCTCTGGCGGGACAGGGAACGGCTTTCTGGTGTGCCCTGAAGGAGGGTCCTGTGACGGCAGCAAGACTGACCAATTTTGGCGGGACATACAAGCTTTTTATCCTGAGAGGGGTGGCTGTTCCAACGGTGAGAAACACCAGAGGAAGTATGGTCAATGTACGTGTGAATACACCTGTGCTGGAGTTAATAAAGAGGATTGCGGACAACGGAATGAGCCATCATTACAGTCTGGTATGGCAGGATGTTGCGGATACAATGATTCGAATGGCGGAATTGCTGGGCGTGGAAGTAGTGGAATTGTAGTATTTATATATTTATACATAATTTACTGTTTTTTCTTGTATCATAAAGAATCCTCCTGTATAATATTCAATTATGACAAAAAAGGGGGATAAATGATGAATATCAACGACATCATTTCATTTTTAAACGGCATAGCCTGGGGACCCTGGATGCTGCTTCTGCTGGTGGGCACCGGCGTGTTCTTAAGTATCCGGGTAAGATTTATCCAGTTTTCCAAATTCGGCTATGCCATGAAAAATACCATCGGCAAGGTGTTTACGAAGCAGACCGCAGGAGAGGGAGAGGTAACACCCTTTCAGGCTGTGACCACAGCACTGGCGGCTACTGTGGGAACCGGCAATATTGCGGGTGTCACCGGAGCCATTGCGGTGGGAGGTCCGGGAGCCGTCTTCTGGATGTGGCTGTCTGCTTTGTTTGGTATGGTGACAAAGTATGCGGAGGTGGTGCTGGCTGTCCGCTACAGAGAGCGCAATGACCACGGTGACTGGGTGGGAGGTCCCATGTATTACATAAAGAACGGTCTGGGAGAGGGCTGGAAATGGCTGGGCACCGTATTCTGTGTACTGGGAGCCCTGGCTGCCTTCGGTATCGGCAATATGACCCAGGTCAATACCATTGCCGGCTCCATCAACACCGCCATTGACGCCTTCGGAGGCAATACGGGAGCGGTTGCGGTGGTTCTCTTCGGTCAGACGGTGCCGGTATCCAGTATCGTCATCGGAGTGATTGTAGCGGCCATTGTGGCTCTCGTTCTGTTCGGCGGGATCAAGCGGATCGGAAGTGTGACGGAGAAATTGGTTCCGGTGATGGCGGCTGTTTACATCGTTGCGGCTTTGATCGTTATCTTTTCCAATGTGGGTCATGTAGGCGAAGTCTTTGCCATGATTTTTCAGGGAGCTTTTAATGCTGAGGCTGCCCTTGGCGGTGCTGTGGGTATTACCATTATGACCACCATCCAGAAGGGTGTGGGAAGAGGAGTCTTCTCCAATGAAGCGGGTCTTGGCTCCGCACCTATGGCCCATGCGGCCTCTTCGGAATCGGATCCGGTAAAGCAGGGGCTTTACGGTATTTTTGAAGTATTTATGGATACCATTGTGATCTGTACGCTGACGGCTCTTTCCCTGCTGTGCGGTATTCAGAGCGGTGTGGGCGTGACCTGGGGAGAAAATGCCGGGGTAGAACTGATGTCCGCAGTGTTCTCCAACACTTTGGGGGCTCATGTGGGTCCGCTCATTATCGCTGTGGGAATTACGCTCTTTGCCTTGTCCACGGTGCTGAGCTGGTCCCTGTACGGAACCCGCTGCTTTGAATTCATCTTCGGTTCCAAAGCGGTAAGGGTCTATCAGGTGATCTTTGTCTGTGTGGTTGTGGTAGGCTCCACTCTGGAGCTGAGTCTGGTGTGGGATATTGCAGACACCTTAAACGGCTTTATGGCAGTTCCCAACCTGATCGCACTGCTGGGTCTGTCCGGTGTGGTGGTGAAGCTGACAAAGGAATTCTTTGCCAAATCAAAAGAGGACGCGTGATTGATGAGAAAAAAGAAGGTGTTGGGATTGGGTAGAATATGGGTGCTGATGTGGCTGCTTTTGGCGATGTGTCTGGCAGGCTGCGGCGGTTCCGGGGAGGAGAGCGGGGAGCTTTCCGACCAGGCCGTGCCTGAGTATGTTTATGAGCCGGAGTTTTTTGCCCTGGAGGAAGAAAATGAATACACCTCCATCAGTGATGTGTCTTTTCTGAAGGACAGGGTGTATTACCTGCGATATGAATATGATCCGGAGGCGGGAGAGTCCTCCCACACCCTGTGCTTCCGACTGCTGAATGATTTGGAGTCGGAGGAGGAGCTGTCTTTGACCTATGAGGGACAGGAGGGGTATGAAACCAGACTCAGCAGGTTTTATCCTAAGGAAGAGGGAGGCGCCTTTGTGCTGTGGGAGAGTTATCCCATGTATGTGGAAGGAGAGGAGTACGATCCTTCCGGACACACTACGGTGCTGACACAATATGATGAAAATGGCAGTCTGCTTTGGGAGAGAGATCTGAAAGAGGTCTATCAGGATGAGGAAAACAGCTATATCCAAAATGCTGTGACCGGATCCGAGGGTAAGCTCTATATGGCTGCCAATCAGGTAATCTATGTATTTGACGGGGAGGGGAATCACGTCAAGACCATAGCCTCCGATACAGATTGGCTGAATGGGGTGGCCGCACTGGAGAACGGCAGGGTCTTCTTTTTGTACTACGGCGATAAGGGGCCGGAGTTACGGGAGATCGATACGGCAACGGACACGCTTGGGGATCGCTTCGGGAATCTTCCGGATGCATCCGGCGTTCTGAAGGATAACGGAGAAGGAAGGTTTCTTGTAAAGGACGGCGCCAGACTCTATCTCTACGATCCCGCCACGGAGTCCTCGGAGACGGTGCTTGCCTGGGCGGACTGCAATATCTACGGAAGTCATGTACAGGCCACGGCAGCCCTTTCCGACGGCAGAATCGCAGTATATACAGACACCTATGAGAATCCCCCGGAGCTGGTTCTTCTGACAAAGAAAAGGGCTGATGAGGTGGAGCAAAAGGAGCTCCTGACAATGGGCGTCTTGTACGAAAGCGACCAGATGATTCAGTCCAGAGTGGTGGAGTTTAATAAGAAAAGCAGCCGATACCGGATCCGGATTCGTGGATATGTGGATGAAGCGGCAGAATGGACGGAGACCACTTACTCAGACGCACTCACCCGCCTGAATGCGGATCTTGCAGGGGGTGATAGTCCTGACCTCATAGATCTGTCCAATCTGGATATCAGGAATTTGGCAGCCAAGGGGGTGCTGGAAGATCTGACGCCATACCTTGAGAGCAGCGAGAGGGCAAATAAAGAGGATTTTCTGCCCGCTGCACTGAAGGCTTATCAGTACGACGGTGTACAGGTGGCGGTGCCCCGTACCTTTCAGCTTGCCACCCTGCTGTCGAGAAGCTCTCTTGTGGGCGAGGAGGCGGGGTGGACCATGCAGGATGTGATGGCACTGGCAGAGGAGCACCCGGATCAGCTGCTGATGTATCCCGTGGACAAGAGCTCCGCGCTCAGGATGTGTATGGAGTATGCGGGAGAGACCTTCATCGACTATGAGACGGGAAAAACGTATTTTGACGGTCCGGAGTTTTTGCAGGTGCTGGAGTTCGCCAACGGATTTGAGGATGAATTCAGGTATGAAGAGAGCCTGCCCACCATGATCCAATCGGGACAGGTGCTGCTGTCTGCCGTGGGCTTCGGGGATGTACAGGAGTATCAGATGTACAATCTGATGTTTGAGGAGGAGACCACCTGCATCGGGTATCCCACCTTTGACGGCAGTCCGGGGGTATTTTTAAACGGAAGCGAGCTCTACGGCATCTCTTCCGTCAGCGAGCACAAGGAAGGGGCATGGGAGTTCCTGGAGAGCGTGCTTTCATCGGAAAGGGACAGGCACGGCTGGGGCTTTCCCGCCCATAAGGAGCAGCTGGATCAGCTACTGAAGGAAGCCATGACGCCAGAGTACATCACGGACGAGAAGGGAGATCCCATGAAGGATGAGAACGGAGAGCCCATGGAAAAGCCCAAGACAAGCTGGGGGTATGACGACTGGAACGTGGATATCTATGCAGCCACAGAGGAGGAAATCGAAGAGATCCGCCATATGATCGAGATTGCCCGTCCCGTCAACCGGGGAAGCGAAGAAATCTACTCCATGATACAGGAGGAGGTGCAGCCCTATTTTGCGGGCCAGAAGAGTGCTTCTGAGGTGGCCGGCATCATTCAGAGCCGGGTTGGCATCTACGTCAGTGAGAACAGCTGAAAAAATAACGCCGTAAATCGGAGGTGAGATAAGAAATCCTGAAACTGAGAGAGATGCCGGAGGGGCGACCACCTTCCGTCCCGGAGGAATCCGGCTTTGACTTTCGGGACTTATCGGCTCCTGCTTTTCAATCATGCTGCGACCCAAAACGTTGTCTGAGCCCTTAGGAGCCCATAGAAGACCATAAACCACAGTAGAATACAAACAGCTATCATAAGAACTTCAAGAAAAAAGTCGGTCATATTGGCTTTTTTC
>JAFQLB010000066.1 GCA_017396675.1 Lachnospiraceae bacterium | reverse complement strand
ATATCTATTTACTTCATTGACTATGAACGCATCCTTCAAGTGGTCAATATATGCTCTTATTGTATTAAGGCTAATATCCGACCGGATAACACTCTTAAATGTTGCTTCTATTTTTGATGCATTCGTAAGAGAGCCAATGCCGGATGCCAGAATATTTATCAGGTCATTTATTTCCTGAACTTTTTCAATGTGGTTGCGCTCAATAATATCCTTTATATAAGTCTCTTCAAATAGCTTGGTAAGATACTCCATTCTCTGCTCATCGGTAGCCATCGTAATAGTTAACGGCAACCCACCAAAACTAACATAAGAACTCCAGCCTTCATATTTATCTCCATCAAACACTTCCATATATTCTCTAAAACTAACGGGATAAACATGAACTTCATCTCCGCGCCCTCTAAATTCTGTAATGACATCCTTTGACAGGAATTTTGAATTGCTGCCAGTTACATAAACATCCACATTACGCATATGAAGAAATGAATTCAACACTGATTCAAAAGCTGGCAGCAACTGTACTTCATCCAGAAAAATATAGTAGTCGCCATCATCTGTTATCTGACTTTTGGTATACTCCAGCAGCGTACGTGGATCCCTATACTTCTCATTTTCGAACATATCTAACTCAATTGCGATAATATGGTCATCCGCAACACCCTGTGTCTTAAGGTAATTCCTAAAAATAGTAAACAAAAGATAGGATTTTCCGGAACGTCTGATTCCAGTAATAACTTTTATCATCCCATTATGCAGACGGTTTATTAACTTCTGTAGGTATATGTCTCTTTTTATTTCCATAATGCCTCCAAATTGATAATTTAGAGATATTGTGCCCTTCTTTTTCAATATTATACTTTACTAAGAAATATTTCTCAACTTAAATTTTGACAATCCAAGGAATTTGTGCCCCTATTTTTCAACGATTATTATTTTGCAGCAGCTTTTATAGGTTTCTCGTTCTTCTTTTCTACTGTTGAAACTTTATATGCAAGCATCCTTACAGGTGTGTGATCTATCAATTCCTCAATCTCTGCCACATCGATACACCAATCATCAGACATCATTTGTATCTTCCACCCATAGTTGAAGGTTTCGTTTTTAATCCATATAGAAAGGCTGTTAATAGAAATGATACGCCACTTCCGAGTCCTTTGTGTAATCTATACTACATTCAGCAAATTTATCGGTTCGTATAACTACAACAGCCGAATTACTCACTTTTTCATATTCTGAAGCATAGAGACGTATGCCATTAATCGTCTTTTCTGTTCAACCGAAAAGCCCCGACACACATCAATGACCTGTTTTTCAATACTTCCAATATCAATATCGTCAGTCCTACTGGATGATACCTCACTATTGCCCATTAGCAATTCTTCGGGTGTAATCTTAAGAGCCTCACAAATATCCTTAATCTTATAATAATCTTCCAGATTAACATCAATTCTGATCTTTGCATCCGGTTTTCAGTTGCTCAATTGTAACAATGTAACGACTTCCACATGCACCGAATTGGGAAAGTTATCAAATACCCTTGCCTTCCTTACCTCATATCCTCCCTCTGTCAGCACCTTTAAGTCCCTTGCCAGCGTGGCGGAATCACAGCTCACATACACGATCCGCTTTGGCTGCATGGCCAGCATGGTGGTAAGGCAGGCGTCATCGCAGCCCTTCCGCGGTGGATCCACCACCATCACATCTGCAAAGATTCCCTCCCTTTCATATTGATCGGGCAGTATATCTTCCGCCTTTCCGAGATAAAACTCTACATTTTCAATGCCGTTTAAGACCGCATTTTCTTCTGCGTCCCTGATGGCTTCAGGGACAAGCTCCACACCGTAAACGTACTTTGCCCTTTGAGCCAGAAAGAGGGAGATGGTACCGATGCCGCAGTACAGATCCCAAACGGTCTCTTTTCCCGTCAGCTGTGCGTATTCCAATACCTGATTGTAGATAGCTTCCGTCTGCACGGGATTGACCTGATAAAAGGACCGGGGTGAGATCCGAAAGCGGATCCCTCCTATGTTGTCCTCAATTTTTAAATCTCCCCACAGCAATTTGGTTCGACTGCCCAGAATCACATTTGTTCTGTCACAGTTACAATTGATACTGATCCCCGTCATACCCGGAATCTCTCTCAAAGAAGCCATCAGCGCCTCCTGTCCGGGCAGGGTATGTCCGTTGATTACAAGACACACCATCAGCTGTCCGGTAGCAAACCCCTTGCGAATCAGGACATGGCGAACCAGACCGGAGCCCGTACTCTCATCATAGGGCGGAACATCGTATGCCTCCATATACGCCAGCACCTTCTCCAGTATCGCTTGATTTTCCTCTACTCCCAACAGGCAATCCGTATTGGCGATTATGTGATGCGTTCTGCCCGCGTAAAAACCTGTGATGATCTTTCCTTCCTTATCTCTTCCAAAAGGAAACTGCGCCTTGTTTCGGTACCGCAGCGGGATTTCCTTTCCTTCCATTCCCACCGGCGGCTCCAGCAAACGCTCCACCGTCTCCGGCGACATCCCGGCAATTCGGATCAGATGGTTTTTTACTTTCCTGTTTTTGAACTCCAGCTGCTTTTCATAGGAAATTGCCTGGATCTGACAGCCTCCGCATTGCCTATGGAAAGGGCAGGGCGGTTCTATACGAAAAGGAGAAGGCGTGATCACCTTCTCCAATCTGCCGTAGGCATATGTCTTCTTTATTTTTGTGATCCTGATCTCTGCCACATCTCCCGGCACCGCATCCTTGACAAACACGGGAAAACCCTGTAATTTACCGATGCCCTCCCCCTGTGAACCGATGTCCTCTATTTCTATGCGGCAAATATCGTTCTTTTGCAGTACCATAACTGTCCTGCTCCTTTACTCATCTACCTTGGTGGTTCTTAAGTTGGATTCAAACAGCCGATTGAATCCCAGCCAGCCCGTTTCCTTTGTCCCCTGCAAAACCTCCGTAAAGGTTTGTATCTTGGCGTCCGTATTATCCGCAAAATTCAAGGCCAGTGCCTCTATAATGGCCGGTTTCTTGGGAGATCCATATTCATATTCCCCATGATGCGCCAAAATACAGTGCTTCAGCTGACCCTCCAAAAGAGGGGAAAAACCGGGAATCTCCCGAATCTTGCATCCTACCATCTCCGTACCCATGATGATATGACCCAACAATTGTCCGTCCTCTGTATAATCATTGGCCGGAAAAGGAGACAATTCCTTTGTCTTACCGATATCATGGCACATGGCCGCCGCAAGAAGCAGATCCCGATTCAAAACAGGGTAAGCAGTACAATAATAATCACAAAGCTTCACCACACTCAGGGTGTGCTCCAACAATCCGCCTACGAAGCCGTGATGCACCGATTTGGCTGCCGAAGACTGCTTGAAGCTCCTGACGAAGGCCTCATCCTTTACAAACAGTGCCTCCAGCAAACAACGCAGACTATTGTTTTTAATGCTGTAAATGTATTCTGTCAGTTCCGTATACATGAGCTCGATATTTTTGCCGCTCACCGGAAGATAGTCTCCGGGATTGTACTCTCCCTCCCGGCATTTTCTGGTTCTCTTAATACTGATCTGCAGTGCGTTCTGAAAAGCACTGACGTCTCCATATACTTCAATGTAATCGTAAGCATCAAACTCACAGATACCGGCACTGTTAGGATCCCATATTTTGGCATCTATGGTGCCCGTCTTATCCTGCAGGATAACCGTTTCATAAGGTTTGCCGTTTTTCGTCACGGCAGACTGTCTGTGTTTGCACAGATAAATATCAAATACTCTGTCGCCATCCTTATAATCTCTGATATACTTCATAGATTTTTGCCGCACTGCGGCCCTCCTTTATTCCCATACCCTTTCTTCCGGTGTGATCTGCAATGAAACCTCTCTGTATTCCTGCTGCCCCTGGCGCATCAAAACGATTTCCCTTGGAACACCGGGCCGGCTCTCTCCGATTGCCGTGGTCAGATCCCGAAAACCGGTGATCTCTGTCTCCCCCATTCGAACAATCACATCTCCGCTCTGAATTCCTTCATTCCTTGCAGGAGAGTCCATAACGATTCCCGTAATATAGGCTCCTTTCGGTACTCCCAAAGTAAGATGTGCTTCCTCCGAAACATCCGTACCGTAGACCCCCAGAAACAATTCGGATCTGCCGTTTACCATGCGTTCCAACACTTTTTTCAGCTCTGTAATCCCAATGGCAGATATCAAATTGGCCGTATCCTCAGAATTATATTCCTGATGAATGATACCCAGAACGCTTCCCGACAAATCAATCAGGATTCCCTGCGCCTGCGTACTTCCGTAGATATCCGTTGTAAGCAATGTATAATTGCTGTCTATCATGCTCAGATGGGTCCCCGTGGAAGTGATCATTCCATACAGTGCGGAGAATTGATTTCCCAACGGATTTCCCAGTGCGATGACAGGCTCGGCGATCAAGCCGCTGCCCCCGGAATTGCCCAGCACTGCCGGGACCACACTCCCTGACACAGCTGCATTCAATCCTTCCTTTTCCACAGCCAGCACCACCAGTCCCGTATTACTGTCCTGTCCCTTTACAGCAGCCACTTCCTCTGACCCGTCAAAAAACGTAACGTGGATTTCTTCTGCTTCATCCAATATGCTTCCGGAGGTCAAAATCAGCAGCTCTCTTCCGTTATCTGCCACAATGAGACCGGATGCCTGTCCCCTGTTTTCGTAGGTATCATTCAGCCAGTCCACATCCTGACGGACACCGGTCACCGTCACCATGGAGATTGCCATCTCCTCGACTACCTGATGAATCTTATCATACATGATCCGATAATCCTGAATCCCCAGCTCCATCTCCTCCAGAAGATTGTCGATGGTTTGGTCAATGACGGCCTCTTCTTCCTGCTTCCGGATAGTTTCTTCATCTATGATCATGTCCTGAGGCAATGTTTCTTCCGTCTCCTCGGGGATGATAATCACCTCCGGTTCCTCCTTGGGATAGAGCCAATCATTAAAAATCGGCTCCAGAAGAAGAAACGTGAGACAGGCGATCAAACCGAAAATCACTGCCATTCCTGCCGTGATTATGGTTCTGCGCAGTAATTTCCTGCGATTGATAGGTCGTTCCTTTATCCTTTCCGTTACAAAGGAATTGCCCTGCTGTTTTGGCTGCTCCTGCTCCTTCAATCCTGCTCCTTCCTGTCTGCCTTTTGCAGCATCACGGTATCGTCCGAAACCTTCTCTGAGGAAACGCCGATGAAATCAGCGTTTCCCTAAGTATAGCCTATCACCTCATCAATGTACATAGTAATTTCTTTAAAAATATGCTATACTGAAGATGCCGTCTCTTGACAAGCCACAATATCCTCAGGAGAAACAAACAATATGAATGAAAAATCACTGAAAATATTGGAATTTCATAAAATTATAGATCAGCTCACAGAAAAGGCTTCCTCAGATCCCGGAAGGGAGCTTTGCCGCAGCCTCCTGCCTGTGACGAATCCGGATCAAATATCCTCCCACCAGGCCGAAACAGGGGCAGCACTTTCCCGTCTTCTGAAAAAGGGCTCCGTTTCCTTTGGCAGCAATAAGCCCCTGGGGCGTACCTTAAGCTCCCTGGAGATTGGCAGCTGTCTGTCTCCGGAAGAGCTTTTATCCATCGCTGCCTTTCTGGAAAATGTCAATCGGGTCAAATCCTATGGCAGAAAAGAACGGGAGGATGCTCCGGAGGATTGTCTGACTCCTTATTTTACAATGCTTACTCCCTTGATCTTTCTTTCTCAGGAGATTCGACGCTGTATTCTGTCGGAAGAAGAATTTGCCGATGACGCCAGTTCCGGACTAAAATCCGTTCGCCGTGCACAAACCACCGCAAGTGAGCGGATCCGCAGCCAACTGAATTCCATGGTAAACGGTTCTTACCGCACCTATCTGCAGGAAGCGGTGATTACCCAGCGTAACAATCGATACTGCCTTCCCGTCAAGGCGGAATACAAAAGTCAGGTGAAGGGGATGATCCACGATCAGTCCTCCACCGGCTCCACTCTCTTTATTGAACCTGCCGCCATCGTGGAGCTGAATAACCGTATGAAGGAGCTTGAGCTGCAAGAGCAGGAGGAAATTGAAAAAATCCTGAACGAATTGAGTTCACAGGCCGGAGAGCATGTTGCCGAAATCGCGGAAAACCAGTCCCTGATGACAAGGCTGGACTTTATTTTCGCAAAAGGCGCCCTGGCTCTGGAGCATAACGCAACAGAACCCCTGTTTAATACAGAGCATGTCATCCACATCCGCAAGGCCAGACATCCCCTTCTTGACAAAAGGAAGGTGGTCCCCATTGATATCCATCTCGGCAAGGATTTCGATTTGCTGGTTGTGACGGGACCCAATACGGGAGGCAAAACAGTATCTTTAAAAACTGTGGGACTGCTGACTCTTATGGGCCAGGCAGGACTTCATATTCCTGCCGCAGATCGTTCCCAACTGTCTGTATTTACGGAGGTTTATGCGGATATCGGGGATGAACAGAGTATCGAGCAGAGTCTTAGCACCTTCTCTTCCCACATGAAAAATATTGTGCGTATTTTGGAAAAGGCGGACGCTGATTCTCTGTGCCTGTTCGACGAATTAAATGCAGGGACGGATCCCACCGAAGGAGCCGCTTTGGCCATCTCCATCTTATCCTATCTGCATGAACGGGGGATTCGGACCATGGCTACCACGCACTACAGTGAACTGAAGGTATTTGCTCTTTCCACGCCTTTTGTGGAAAATGCCTGCTGTGAATTCGATGTGGAAACACTCAGTCCCACTTACCGCCTGTTGATCGGTATCCCCGGTAAGAGCAATGCCTTTGCCATCTCTTCCAAGCTGGGACTGCCCTCCCATATCATTGAAGGGGCAAAATCGCAGATCGATGCGGATCGGGAAAGCTTTGAAGACCTTCTGGCCTCTTTGGAACAAAGCCGCATTACCATTGAGAGAGAGCAGCAGCAAATTGCCGCTCATAAAGTTGAGATCGAAGCACTTCGGCGGAAGCTCACCGCAAAAAATGAAAAAATAGACACCGTAAGGGATCGTATCCTTCGGGAAGCGAACGAACAGGCCAGGGAAATCCTGCAGGAAGCCAAGGATGTTGCCGACGAAACCATCCGCATCTTCCAAAAGGCGGGCCCCGGCGCCTCTATGAAGGATCTGGAAAAATCAAGGGATAAGATTCGGGGCAGGATCAATGACAAAAACGAGAAACTCACTGTCAAGTCCCCCAAGCGAAATAGCAAACAATTAAAACCGGAAGATATAAAGCCGGGAGAAACCGTCAGGATTCTCTCCATGGGCTTGACGGGTACCATCAGCTCCAAGCCCGATCATAAGGGCAATGTATTTGTACAGTGCGGAATCATTCGCTCTCAGGTCAATATAAAGGATCTTGTCCCGGCCGAGGAAGACTCCTTCCCCGATGCTTCTTCTTCACGGACAGGCACAGCCCAAATGAAAATGTCCAAGTCCTTTTCCGTCTCCACGGAAATCAATCTTCTCGGCAAGACCGTGGATGAGGCACTGGCGGCTCTTGATAAATATCTGGATGATGCCTATCTGGCGCATCTTCCCAGTGTCCGCATCGTACACGGTAAAGGCACCGGCGCTCTGCGCAGTGCCGTTCAGAATCACTTGCGCCGGACAAAGTACGTAAAATCCTTCCGCCTGGGGGAATTGGGAGAAGGGGATTCCGGTGTCACCATTGCAGTTTTTAAGTAATCATTCAGGAAAAGGAGACTACCCATGGTCAATCGACAAAAAATTCTGATTGTAGATGATGACAATAATATTGCGGAATTAATTTCCCTGTACCTTACAAAGGAATGCTTCGAAACACGGATTGCGGGGGACGGAGAATCCGCTCTGGCCGCAATGGACTCCTTTTCCCCCAATCTGATCCTGTTGGATCTGATGCTGCCGGGAATCGACGGTTACCAGGTCTGCCGCGAGGTGCGTGCCAAGTCCAATACTCCCATCATTATGCTTTCTGCCAAAGGAGAAGTCTTTGACAAAGTATTGGGATTGGAACTGGGTGCTGATGATTATATGGAAAAACCCTTTGACTCCAAGGAGCTGGTGGCACGTGTCAAAGCCGTTTTGCGTCGCTACAAGCCTGTTCCCGCCAATCCGGTGACCTCCCCGATAAAATGCGTGGAATATCCGGATCTTGTGATCAATCAAACCAACTATTCTGTGCTCTACATGGGAAGAACCGTGGATATGCCGCCGAAAGAACTGGAACTGCTGTATTTTCTCGCTTCCTCTCCCAATCATGTGTTTACAAGAGAGCAGCTTCTGGATCAGATATGGGGATATGAATATATCGGCGATACCCGCACTGTAGATGTACACATCAAGCGACTGCGGGAAAAGATCAAGGATCATGCTTCCTGGAAACTTGCCACCATCTGGGGCATCGGCTATAAATTTGAGGTACGAAATCAATGAGGAAGACCCTCTATCTGAAATTCTGTCTGGCCTACCTGATCTTCGGTATTTTTGGCTTTGTAGTGGTGGCCACCTTTGTTTCCAACCTGATTATGGAACACCTGCAAAGAGAAGAAGCTGATGCGCTTTACCGCGAAGCCACTTTAATCGCTTCCACCTATGCCGTGGATCTTTATGACCAGAATACATCTTTGGATACCGTGAAGAAACAGCTGGATGCGCTGGATACCTACTTATCCTCCACCATCTGGATCATCAATCCCTCCGGGCGAATGATTCTGGATTCCTCCCAGCCTCTTAACGTTGAATCGGAAATCATTGTAGAGGGCTTCGATCCCACCATTGCAGCCGGGACTTACTATGTCATCGGTACTTTCTTCGATTACTTCAGTGAAGACATGCTCAGTGTCTTTGCACCCATCACCTCCAACTATACGGTGAGAGGGTATGTGGTCATCCACAGAAGCATGACAAGCCTCATTTTACATCGGGAAAATCTGCTGAACATCTCCTATATTATGCTGGTGCTGCTGTTTTTCCTTTCTTTGATCATTCTGATCTTCTTTACGGAGCTTGTCTATATCCCCCTTCGCAAAATAATCCACGCAACAGAACAGTATGCGGAAGGCAACATGCACTATCAGCTGCAGATCGACAGCGGGGACGAAATGGGCTATCTGGCGGCCACCTTGTCTTATATGGCCAGAGAAATCGCCCAAAGCGAAGATAATCAGAAGAAGCTGGTAGCCAATGTATCTCATGATTTCCGTTCCCCTCTGACCTCTATTCGGGGATTTCTGGAGGCCATGCTGGACGGAACCATCCCACCCGAGCTGTATCCGAAATATATCGATACCGTGCTCAAGGAAACAGAACGTCTGACAAAGCTGACCAATTCCCTGCTGACTCTGAACAACCTGAATACCAAAGGCATGATTTTGGAAAAAACGGAATTTGATTTAAACACCGTTATCAGAGAAACCATTGCCAGCTTTGAGCCCACTTGCCACAGAAAGCAGATTACCGTAGATCTCACTCTGACGGGCGAGGAGATGAAGGTCTACGCGGATATGGGAAAAATCCAGCAGGTTCTGTACAATCTGATGGACAATGCCATCAAATTCTCTCATGCCTCCTCGGTGATTAAGATCAAAACCTACGAAAAGCATAAAAAAATATTCACCTCCGTCAAGGACAGCGGAATTGGTATCCCCAGAGAAAACATAAACCAGATATGGAACCGCTTCTATAAGACAGACCTCTCCCGAGGCAAGGATAAAAAAGGGACCGGCCTGGGACTCTCCATTACCCGGGAGATCCTTCACTCCCACAATGAGAACATCAATGTTATCAGCACGGAAGGGGTAGGCACGGAGTTTGTATTTTCACTGCCGGTGGTGGATGTAGAAGAGGACGAATAAATCAAAGAATCCCTGCCTCTGTCCGGATGTCAAGAATAGCATCCGGACCTTTGGAAATCTAAGCAGATGCACCTTATGGATTTTTCTTTTTTGAGAGAAGCTTTCTTATCTCACATCCTCTTTTGCGGCAAATCCGGTCTGGCGCAACGCTTCATAGAGGACGATAGCTACGGCATTGGACAGGTTTAGAGAGCGTATCCCTTCTCGCATGGGGATACGGATACAGGCTGCCTCATGCTCTGCAAGAATCTCCTCCGGAATACCTGCACTTTCCTTGCCGAACATGATATAATCTCCGGGACGGTAGGATACCTCTGTATAGACCTGTTCTGCCTTGGTGGTAGCAAGCCACAGCCGGCTTCCTGGATTTTCCTCCATAAATTCATCAAAATTCACATAGCGCCTTACATCCAGCTGCTTCCAGTAATCCATACCGGAACGACGGATCTCTTTTTCTGTCAGGCGAAACCCCAAAGGTTCGATCAAATGCAATACAGAACCTGTGGCGACACAGGTTCTGCCGATATTTCCCGTATTGGCCGGTATCTCCGGCTGGTGCAGTACAATATTCATATTGATTTCCCGTTTTCTTTCTTCAGCCGTTCCACAAATCGGGAAAGCCGCCCAATGGCCACCTTCAGATTCTCCAGAGAGTACGCATAAGAGATTCGAAGGAATCCTTCTCCGCATTCTCCGAAAGCCGTTCCCGGTACCACAGCTACCTTTTCCTCTTCCAGGAATCTGGTGGCAAATTCTTCACTGGTCATACCGAATTCTCTGATACAGGGAAATACATAGAATGCCCCATAAGGTTCAAAGCAGGGCAGTCCCATCTCTCTGAAGGCGTGCAGCAGATATCTCCTTCTCTGATTATAAGCATCCCGCATCATCTGCACGTCCTCGTCCCCGTTGCGAAGTGCCTCTACAGCGGCGTACTGACTGGTGGTGGGCGCACACATAATGGCATACTGGTGTATCTTGGTCATCTGCTCAATCACCTCCGCAGGTCCGCAGGCGTATCCCAACCTCCACCCTGTCATGGCAAATCCCTTGGAAAAGCCGTTGATCACTACCGTTCTTTCCCGCATTCCTGGGAGGGCTGCTATGGTAACGTGATCTTCCTTGTAGCTCAGTTCAGAATATATCTCGTCGGAAAGAACGAAAATATCTTTTTCCCGGATGACCTCTGCAACGGCTTCCAGATTATGCCTTTCCATAATCGCTCCCGTAGGATTATTGGGAAAGGGCAATATCAGAACCTTCGTCTGATCGGTAATGGCCGCCTTAAGTTCCTCTGCCGTCAGGCGAAATTCGTTTTCCTCCTTCAGCTCTATGATGACCGGTGTTCCCCCCGCGAGAATGGTACAAGGCTCATAGGACACATAGCTGGGCTGCGGGATCAATACCTCGTCCCCCGGATTCAGCAGTGCCCGCAGTCCGATGTCGATGGCTTCGGAACCGCCCACCGTTATGATGGTTTCCTTCTTCCAATCATATTCCACGTCCATCTTTCGTTTCAAATAACGGCAAATCTCCACCCGCAAGTCCTTCAAGCCTGAATTGGAGGTATAGAAGGTGCGTCCCTTCTCCAGAGAATAGATTCCCTCATCACGGATATGCCAGGGGGTATCAAAGTCAGGTTCTCCCACACCCAGGGAGATGGCGTCCTTCATCTCGCTTACAATATCAAAGAATTTGCGGATCCCTGACGGCTTTAAGGCTACAACTTTGTCAGACAGCAAATTTCTCATGGTATGTAAATCTCCCTTTCGTCTTTTTTCTTTCTGGACAGCACGGTTCCGTGATCTTTATATTTTTTCAGGATAAAATGCGTTGCTGTACTCAATACACTTTCCAGTGTGGATAATTTATCACTGACAAAGGTTGCGATCTCTTTCAGGCTCTTTCCTTCCAGGGTCACCAGCAGATCATATCCGCCGGAAATCAGATACACGGCATTGACCTCCGGATATTTATAAATTCTTTCGGCGATATTATCAAATCCCTGACCTCTCTGTGGTGTCACTCTTACTTCGATCAGAGCACTCACTTTTTCAATCTCTGTTTTTTCCCAGTCGATCAATGTATGGTAGCCGCAGATTACACCTTCCTCTTCCATTGCCGCCATTTCATTGATCACATCCTCCTCTTCCACGCCCAGTATAACGGCCAGCTCCGACAAATTGATACGGCTGTTTTTTTCTACGATCTGCAATATTTTTTCTCTCATACTTGCCTCCCGACTTTCTTTTATAGGGAAACGCTGCTTTGATCAGCATTTCCTTAGGTTTCATTTCTCAAGCTCCTCCCCACCGGGGCGGTTCAGATATCTTCTTTCCCCATCTCTGAGGATCACTCTGTCTTTCTTATCCGTTGTGACGCCGATAATCGCAGCGGGAATCCCCTCCTTCTTCAGCTTATGCACCAACTCTCTTCCGTTATCACAGATCATAAGGAGTGCACCGCCGCCCAGAAGCTCATAGGGATTCAATCCCAGAAATTCACATATTTCCACAGTCTCCTGCCGGATGGGAATTTCCTTCCCTTCTATCTCCAGTCCCACATCGGCTCCTTCTGCCAGTTCCCAAAGAGCTGCAAATATACCGCCACCGGATACATCATGCATGCGGCTGACTCCGGACTTCACCGCGATAGCCGCTTCCGGTATGACAGATACAAAAGAAGCAAAGGCTTTGGCTTCTTCTACCATATAAACCGGAAACCGTTTTATAAGCTCCTGCTCCCGACGGGCAGCAGCCAATGCCGTTCCCTGAAGTGCGATCCACTTGGACATTACCACATCCTGTCCGGGACGACACTTCCCGGGCAGCGAGGTCTCCTCCGCTTTGGCATATCCCAATACGGTAACCGTAAGAACCGTTTTTTTTACCTGGGAGGAAATCCGCACATCTCCCCCCGCCACCTGTATACCAAGAGCACTGCAGGCGCTTTCCACCTCTGCTGTCAGCTCTTTTATCTCCGCCTCCCGGGCTTCCTTGGGAAATACTGCCGCTACCAGAACAGCTGCCGGGCTTCCGCCGCCCGCCGCAATATTGTTGGCTGCCGCCGTTACAACAGTCATCGCTTCATGGTCATGCACAACGGCGGTGGTAACGGAAGCCACGCTCATACCTTCCTTCCGGCAAGAAAAAAAGGCACAGTCGCATCCTACGGCTGCGCCTTGCAACACTTCTTTTCGGTTGCTGCGTAACTGCTTTATAACAGAACGCTTTAATATCGTTTCAGAAAGTTTCCCTGTTTTCATACTTCCTCTGGAAAATTACCGTTACTTCCCTTCTTCCATGAACAGGTTATGCTCCTGCTCCTTCTACCACACCTGCCCCAGGGTCTGCCTCTGTCGGCGGGGTACTTCCTCCCGCATCGGGAGAGGGGGGCGTGGGCTCTGTAACAGGCGGTGGTGCCGGAAGTGTGGGATCCACAGGCAACCCGGCTGCCGCAGCTGCCTTCTGTGCCGCAATGGCATCGGCAACTGCCTTCACATGATCCAGATTCCCCGTTGCGATGGCCGCCTGTATCTGATTGTACTCTTCCGGATTATCGGTAGACACGCCTACCGTTACCGTTCTTGGCACCATCTTATAATTACTGCTGTTGACCTGCGTCCGCTCCGTCTGCACTCCGTTTTCGGTAACAATTTTCCAGAGCCGCGCCTTGTATCCCACCTTTGCTTCCTCAAGATCCGCATACCCGACAGGCTGAGCCTGGGTCTGAATAATATCCTGGGTAGTGGAATGTACCACCTCCGTAATCTCACTTTCAAAGGACACCTGCCTGCCCTCCGGTCTCGTCTCCACACCGTAAATATTGACGGTAATGGTTTTATCCGGCATGGTGTAGGCTTCCAGATAAATGGGATATTCCGTGGTATTGACAAACTTAAAATTCAATGCTGCAGAATCCGACACAGCCGCATCGGCAGCAATGGGAACATAGGAAACGGTGAGACTGTGATTATGCCGCTCTGTTATGTCCAGCTCCGCCCGGATGACTGCGTTGTACAGCGTGGTGGAAACCTGACAGACACCGCCTCCCAGACTGTCAATCAGCATGCCGTTCAGATAAGAGCCTGCCATATGATATCCGTTCTCTGCCGTAAAGGGCAAAAATCTGTCATTGGAAGAGAATTCCTCTCCGGGATAGATCAAGGATCCGTCGATCAGTCTGGCTCCGTTATCCACGTTGGCTACTCTGGCCGACGTAGACGACCGAAAGGCCGTGGTAAAGCTGCCCAGCAAATCCTTCATCGCCATCAATTCTTCCTTTGTTGCCTTGGGCGCCGTCTCTTCTATCACCAGCGGGATCTGCGCATCCTCTCCCTGCCACTGTTCCGTCAGAAAGCGATAGATCTCTTCCACGGAAGCATCTTCTGACAGACGGTAGCCGGTAACTCCTCCTTCGATCACAAACTCTCCGTTGATCCTGTCTACCTGAGGCTCCACCGCCTCCCGGTTATACAGCCCGTTCTGCTCTTTTACCACCCTATGAACAGTCTCTTTGTCAAATGCAATTTCTATGTCAAAGATTTGGGGACTCTCTTCCAGTGCCTTCCTGCTCCCGTAGCGTTCCAATATAGTTCCGGATCTGGTATGTGCGTAAGCATCCTCCGCTACGTCCTTGTTGGCCCAAAACATCCCCAGGTCTTTTGCCGTATATTCTTTGCTTCCGCCCTCTACTCCCGTCAGTGTGATCCGGGCTGCCCGCAGAGACTCTATATAAGCCTTTACCTCCTCTTCTGCCTGCTCCTTGCTCATCCCTCCCACATCGATATGGGCAATGTACACACCCTTTCGGATCTCGTCACCCTCATAGGTGTAGGTATACAATCTCCTGCCTGTAACTGCCAGGATCACCAAAACAGCAACGATCACAATTGCTGCAATCCATTTTTTCATAATATGCTCTTTGCCTTTCTATACAAAGTATGCTAAAGTTGTAATAACCTCGGCATACGCTTCCCGGCAAGGGTACCTTCTCAGTATCCGAAGATGGATACCAGCGTCGGTACTACCATTGCGATTACCAATAAAATGATTAAAATAGACGAGAAAATCTTTCTCATTTTTTTACTGTTTGGATTGAACATAACAGCACCTCTTTATTTCCCAAATGATTTATGCTTTGATGTGTAAATGATCCATACAATCCAGCACTACTGAAAGGACATTATATATGAAATTCCCCTTTTTTGCAAGCGTTATCGTTTTTTGTATCGTGATCTGGCATGCCAATAACCGAAGCCGAAAGCTGGAAGACAAACGGGAACGGGACTTCTGGCAAACCGAGGCCGATGCCAATGCTGTCAGACGCAAATCCATGGATGACCTGTCCTATATCCGTATCCCTATAGATACCCTACAGCACGCCCTCTCTCATGTGCTTTCCGCAGATCCCCGGGGAGAACTGTCCTCTCTTTTTAACCGCCTGCGGGCTCTGGCAGACTGTAAGATCGTGAATCTGAACGGTATCACCAATACCCAGCTGAAGCTGAAATACGGTGTGGCCAATCTTCCTCTGCTGACGGAATACGACCAGAATTATACAGAGCTGATCACACTGCTCCAGGAGATGTCTCAGCTGCTTAGCGACGGCGGATACCCGGAAGCGGCCCTCACCCTTCTTACCTTTGCCATCGACTCCGGCAGTGATATCAGGGCTACCTACAGACTGGCCGGGGACATCAGTCTGACTTTGGGACAACCGGAAAATATCGCCCATTATATTGCTGCCGCACAAGCCCTGGAGTCGCCCGTCAAACCGGCAATCCTCAGGATTCTGGAGCAGCTCTGATCCTCCCACGGAGATAATTTGGACTATGCTTTTGCAGCCTTTTTCCTGCGCCTTTTGTAGTCGGCACAGTATTCCTGCAGAAAGCAGTCTCCGCATTTGGGCGTGGGTGCCTTGCAGATGGTTCTTCCCAGCCGGATAATGTGGATGTTCCAGAGGATCCAGTATTCTTTGGGAAGCTCCTTCATCAGATCAAATTCCACCTTTACGGGATCCTCATTGACTGTCAGACCCAGTTTTTTGGAAATTCTCTTAACATGGGTATCCACCACCACACTGGGTTCATGAAAAATATTTCCTCTTACCACATTTGCGGTTTTCCTTCCCACCCCCGGCAGCTGCGTCAATGATTCCAGATCGGAGGGCACCTCCCCGCCGTGAAGTGCACACAGCTGTCTGCAGCAGGCAATGATATTCTTTGCTTTGTTACGGTAAAATCCCGTGGAATGGATCTCCTCTTCCAGTTCCTTCAGATCGGCATTGGCAAAGTCCTCTGCCGTTTTGTATTTTGCAAATAGCTTCACAGTTACCAGATTCACTCTGGCATCCGTACATTGTGCGCTGAGCATGGTGGCGATCAAAAGCTGTAATGCATTTTCATGATTTAGATAACATTCGTATTCACTGCCGTATTCCCGCAGCAAAGCCTCCAGAATCGCTTTTGTGTTTTTTTTCATAATTTTATAACTACCTCTGATCTTTATCTTGTATGTGCTTCCCGCTCCTGCTGGTGATATATCGGAATCACCCCAGCATCACCTGTAATCCTATCTCTTTCATTATAATCAAAAATCGCAAAAAGAAAACCGGGAAGTTTCTCGCAGTTACCCTTCTTCGTCACGCAATACCGAAATACCTCCAAATGGGTAACTCCCGCCAATTGCCTGGCGTTATACGCGTTATAGGTTTCATAGGCAGGCAGGAGCGTGTGCGATTTTGCCTCCTGATCGTAGATTTGTTTAATCTCCTCCCGAAACGGTGTCAGGTCCGGGGCAAATTCCGGCCTTGTTTTCATATTTTCACGTAAATAAAGATCGAAGGTCAGTAACTCCCTGTACATTTCTTCTCTGTCACCGTCCCTCTCCCGTATGAATTCCAGCAGAATACGGTATCGATACATCCGTGCCGGATGATTGTTCCCATTGATTCCATACCCCTTTCTTTCGTAGAATTCCGCCAAGGCTTCATACAGTCTGAAGGGGCTGTCAAAGCATTTTTCCAGCATGGCCACAGTATAGGCAAATTGTCCGCTGTTGTAATACAGCTCCACCATTTCCTCTGTCTGCATCAGACGCAGCATCCTTTCATACGGCAGCCAGCGTGTAGCCATCACCTGATAGGGAGGTCGTCTGCTGTAGATCATTCCGTACTCCTCTGCCATCTCCTGCATATACGTTCCCTTCAGTATTTTTAAAAATCCAAGCTGTAGACGGTGGGGACGCATCGCATAAACACTGTTAAAGGAATGTATGAAGCCCTGATAATCTTCATAGGGAAGCCCTGCGATCAGATCCAGGTGCAGGTGTACATTGCCGCCTGCCATCAACCTGAGGACGTTGGCTCTCAGCCTGTCCATACGTGTGCTGCGTCTGATTTCCCGCAGGGTATGGGAATGGACGGACTGTACTCCGATTTCCAGCTGAACCAGACCGGGGCGCATGGTGCACAGCAATTCCAGTTCCTCTTCCCCCAGAAGATCTGCGGATATCTCAAAATGAAAATTGGTGATTCCGTTGTCATGCTCCCTGATATAACGCCAGACCTCCAACGCATGGCTGCGGTTGCAGTTAAAGGTCCTGTCCACAAATTTTACCTGCTTAACGCTTTCATCAAGAAAATACTGTACTTCCTTTTTTACCAGCTCTGTACTGCGAAGCCGCAGGCTCTTGTCAATGGAGGAAAGGCAATAGCTGCATCTGTAGGGACAGCCTCTGCTGCTTTCATAATAAATGATTCTATGCTTGAAATCCGTCAGATCCTCATAGTAAAAGGGGAGCCTGTCCATCTCGATAGGCGCTCTGTCTGCCCCTCTTCCTTGCGGTGTAACACATCCCGGTAATGGCAATGGGAGAACATCTCTATTTTGCAGATACTGCCCGCACAGAGCCAGAAACGTTTCCTCACCCTCGCCTACTATAATACAGGAGACGAAGGGATACTGCTTTAGAACTCTGTCCGGGTCGTAGGATACCTCCGGCCCTCCCAGCCACACCGTAAGCTCCGGACACAGACTGTGAAGATCCTCCAGAACCTCCTGTATGAGTGACCAATTCCAGATATAACAGGAAAAAGCCAGAATATCCGGCTTTTTCCTGTAAATATCTGCCACGATCCGATCGCTCCTATGGTGAATGGTATATTCCGCTGTCGCAATATGAAGCGCTCTCCTGTCCTCCTCCCTAAGAAACGTATCCGCGTAAGCCTTCAGGGCATAAATCCCGGGATTGGAATGAATATATTTTGCGTTGATTGCCGTCAGCAGTATGTTCATACCGAAACCTTTCCTTTTTACTGTCTGTGCAGAGAATCTACAAACCTCAGGAAGGCTGCTTTTCCTTCCGGTGTCCGCTTATAAACTCCGGAATCCTCCAATACAAGACGAAACACCTTTCCTACCTCTGCCCGCAGGACATCCATAATGTCTTTCATATCCTTCATATTTTTTCCGCTGTTTGCGTCCCTGTAGAAGGGCAGGAAACCGTCTGCCCAATCTGCGTGCTTTTCTGTCGCTTCTATCTTCCGATAATCCTTTCCCGTCAGAATCGCATCAGCCAAAAGCTCCAGCTCTGTTTTCAGTCTGGCGGGAAGAATGGCCAATCCCATTACCTCGATCAGACCAATGTTTTCCTTCTTGATGTGGTGCAGCTGCCCGTGGGGGTGATAAACTCCCAGGGGATGCTCCTCTGTGGTTATATTGTTTCGCAGTACCAGGTCCATTTCAAACACATCCCCCCGCTTCCTTGCAATGGGGGTAATGGTATTGTGAGGCTCTCCTCCTGTATGTGCATAAATAACGGCAGCCTCGTCCGTATAGCTGCGCCAATGATCCAGGATCAGACCGGACAGCTCCGCCAGACGGCCGGCTTCCTTTCCTCTCAGCCGGATGACGGACATGGGCCATTTGAGGATTCCCGCCTTCACATCCGCAAAGCCGGGAATGGCAACTTCCGTCTCTATCTCTGCTCTCGCCATGGGAAACTCAAAATTTCCTCCCTGAAAATGGTCATGGCTTAAAATGGAACCACCCACAATCGGGAGGTCTGCATTGGAGCCCAGAATATAATGAGGAAACTGCTCTACAAAATCAAACAACCTAAGGAAGGTACTATGGTCGATTTTCATGGGAATGTGCTGTTTATTAAATACGATGCAGTGCTCATTATAGTACACGTAGGGCGAATACTGAAAGCCCCACGCCTCCCCCTGCAGTGTAATCGGAATCACCCTGTGGTTCTGTCTCGCAGGATGATCCACTCTTCCGGCATAGCCTTCATTTTCCATACATAAGAGGCATTTGGGATAACCGTTCTGTCCTGCGGTTCGTGCAGCCGCAATGGCCTTCGGATCCTTTTCCGGTTTGGAAAGGTTGATGGTGATGACCAATTCGCCGTACTCCGTAGGTACCATCCATTTCTGATCCTTTACGATCCGGTACCGACGGATATAATTACTGTCCTGACTAAATTTATAATACGCATCCGTAGCTGCCCGGGGAGACACTTCCCCATGCAGCTTCCAAAAATTCCGGATTACCTCACTGGGTCTTGGCAGCAGCGCTGCCATGATCTTCGTATCGAACAAATCCCTGTATACAATGCTGTCCGCCTCCAACAATCCTGCAGATACCGCATATTCCAGCAGGGTGTCCAGAATTCTTTCCAACCGGCCTCCCGGATCTTCCTTTCCAAACTCCCTCTTCGCCGGTATATTCTCCGGACAATCCGAATTCGCTTCCGTCTCTTCCAGCCGGAACAATTCCCGCAGTCGATTGACGGTATAGATCTCATCCTCTTTCGTAAGCAACTCCTGATCCAATCCATACTGTACCAGGTCTTTGATGCTCTGCAATATCATATCTTCCACTCCTTACTGCTTACAAAATCATCGGGCCCTCTCCCGGTTCCACAATGTAAAAGTCTGCGGCATAACCGATTTTTTTCTGATACGCACTTCCTACCTTCTCGATAAACGCATGGATGGCATCTTCCTCCACGATGCTGACCGTACATCCTCCAAAACCGGCACCTGTCATGCGGGAGCCGATCACTCCCTTCACCTTCCAGGCTTCCTCTGCCAAAGTATCCAGCTCCACGCCTGTAACCTCATAATCATCTCTCAGAGATATATGAGATTCATTCATCAGCTGCCCGAACAAAGAAATATCATTGTTCTGCAACGCCTCTACCGCGCGGAGGGTCCTTCGGTTTTCATATACCGCATGCTTTGCTCTCTTTCTCCTGACGTCACTTTGGATGGCCCCTTTGTGCGCTTCAAACTGTTCCTCTGTCATATCACCCAGTGTACGGATGGAGATGACCCTCTGCAGCTCCTCCAGTGCCTTCTCACACTCGCTTCTTCGCTCATTGTATTTGGAATCTCCCAGACCCCGTTTCTTATTGCTGCAGGCAATTACAATTTTGGCATGCTCCAGTTTCATGGGTGCATACCGGTAGGTAAGGTCTGCCGTGTCCAGAAAAATGGCATGCCCCTTCTTTCCCATGGCAATGGCAAATTGATCCATGATGCCGCAGTTGACGCCATTGAAGCGATTCTCCGAAAACTGTCCGATCAGAGCCAGCTCCTGATTGGACACCTCAAAGCCAAACAGATCCCTCAGAACAAATCCCGTCAAAATCTCCACGGATGCGGAGGAGGACAGACCTGAGCCGTTGGGAATATTGCCCCAAAGCAACAGATCCAGTCCCAGGGGCAGTCGCATGCCTTTTTCTCCGAAAGCCCACATCACTCCCTTGGGATAATTGGTCCAGCCTGCGCTTTTTTCTGGTACAAGTTCCTCCAGAGAAGATTCTATGACGCCCAAATGCTCAAAATTCATGGAAAAAAACCTTAAGCTTCTATCCTCCCTTTTTCTTGCCACTCCATATGTACCGATGGTCAAGGCTGCCGGAAACACATGTCCTCCGTTATAATCCGTATGCTCACCGATCAGGTTCACGCGACCCGGCGCAAAATACACCTTTGCACCTTCCGTATCTCCAAACACCTCGCCAAATCGCTTCAGAACATTCTCCTTTATTTCTTTCATATCCTTCATACCTTTCATATACTACCCCCTTTTTCTGTGATATTTTTTTCCACTGATGCCGCATCATATTCCATGCGCAAACGCTTTAATGCTTCCCCCTTATCTATCAAACCCTCAAAATAAAGCTCTACCGTGTTAAACACTTTATCATTTGCCACACCGCCTATAACAATGTCATAATCCGTGTCATCTGTTCTACTGCGGCAGTTTAATACAAAATCCAGCCACTCTTCCGAATATGAATCAAACTCCAGTATATTCCATTCATCTTTCTCTTTCATATCAAATCTATATTTAGAGACGATGCCGCTTCGCCCCCTTCGTTTAAATCGTCCGCACCATTTCACCGCCTGCTCATAAATCGGTGTGGTATAAAAACCCCTTCTTCTCTCATGACCTCAACAATATCTCTCACGATATAATCTTTGCTTTGTGTATGAAGCATCTCATATTCCGGAACAATATAATCAAACAAAATATTGCTTCCTTCTGTCAGCATTTGATATACTGCCTGTGCATTCATTTTAAGATGAACCGCTACATTTTCAATACAGAATATTGCAAATTCCAATTCTCTCCTGCTATTCATAACGCACTCCTGAATATTTTACATTCTTGCCTTTCATTCTATCATAATATCGAAAGCTTTTCCATAATGCAATTCCTGTAAAGAGTACGGAAGCAAAATAAATAAAAAACACACGGCACCCGACCGAAGCCGGATGCCGCATGTTGGTATTTTGTATGTATAGCAGTAATGGAAAAGTCTTGTGTTGCTTACGTTACGATCTGCAGGAAGGAAGGAATCAATTCTCCTTCGTAGTAGAACAGGCCCTTGCCGATTTCATCCACATCCCATACGCGAACCGGGTTGTCCGGATATGCGGTATAACCGCCGCAGTAGGTCTCGATACGGTTGCCGGAAGGCTCCCACATATAGATGGTCTGCCCGCGGGTAATGGCATGACGGGTGGGTCCCACGTCTCTCTTTACGCCGTTCTTCGCCATAACGTCGGCTGCATTTCCGATCTCGTTCCAATCCTGAAGCAGGAATGCGAAGTGGTGCATCTTACCGGGCTTGTCGTACTCAACAAGTGCAACATCATGCGCCTTGTTGCCGCTGGTCAGCCAGGTTGCAAAACGCTTTCCATCAGGGGTGTTGCAGATCTCAGGTGCATACATTCCCAGAACCTCGGTAAAGTATCTCTCAGCCTCGGCAATGTTGGGGCCGTACAGCAGCACATGGTCGAAACGCTGTGCGCGCATACCGCGGGGCATTTCTACCCAAGGATCAGGATTTAATACCATAGGACGCTGATCTGCCAGCTCTACCTCTGCATACAGCTCGATACGGTGACCGGTGCAAAGCTTGAAGCCGTAGCGCTTTCCGAAGCCGGGCTGGTCGCTGTTGGCAGGAACTTCGTCTACGGGATAGCCGAAGGCTTCCGTGGCTGTCTTAAAGTTCACCAGCGTCTCAGGGCTGTCAACCTTGAATGCAACGTACTCAAATCCGGCCTCATCTGCTTCACGCAGAACTACGGAATGATGATCAAACTCATCGTAGCCTTTCAGCATCACGCGTCCGTCAGAAGTACGTCCTACCTCGTTCAGTCCCAGAACGTTTACGTAGAAGTTCAGGCTTTCCTCCATATTCAGTACGCGAACCTGAATTAAGCCGGGTCTCAGTGTTTTGTTCAGTGCCATTTTGTTTCCTCCTTAGAATTATATAGTTTTTATTTGAGTAAAATTAATTGGGTGCCGTAGTTACTGTGATGCTTCCCCGGGGTTTGATGCAACAGGCCAATACGATTCCCTGCTTCTCATCTTCCTCAGAGATATGTGCGCGGCTCATTTTCTTAAACTTATGATACTCCCCTTCCAGAATCTGAACCTTGCACCTGCCGCAGCCGCCGCCAAAGCAGCCGATCTGAACGGGACCGTTGTTGTTGCGGCGCATACATGCCAATAAGCTTTCATCCTCTTTGCAATAGAACTTATCGCCTGTTTCCTTATAGGTAATTTCATATTGCTGCATACCGTTATCCCCCATAAATCCTTATTTTGAGAATTTCTATTTCGTAAAATTCTATTTCGCGAGTTCTATTTCACGAATTTTACTTCGCGAATTTTACTTCGTAGATAGCTGATGCGCAACGTCGATGATCATATCCTCCTGACCGCCTACCATCTCTCTGCGACCCAGCTCTACCAAGATGTCTCTGGGATCCAGATTATATTTCTTGGCTGCATCATAAACATGCAGCAGGAAGCTGGAATAAACGCCTGCGTAAGCCAGCATCAGAGAACCGTTGTCTATGGTCTGAGGGCGGATCATGATAGGATCTACCTTCTCTGCCGCCAGATCCATCAGGCCGTAGAAATCTACCCCCGTCTCGATCTCATTGCGCTTCATGATACCTGCCAGAACCTCGATCTGCGCATTGCCCGCTCCGGCGCCCAGCCCTCTCAGGGTGCCGTCCACATATTCTGCTCCGGACTGTACCGCGATCAGGGAGTTGGCACTTGCCATTCCCATATTGTTGTGTGCATGGAATCCTACGGGAATACTCAGTTCCGACTTCAAAGCTTCAATTCTTGCCTTGACATCCAGTGGCATCAGATATCCTGCAGAGTCCGCAACATTTACATAATCTGCTCCGTAGCTCTCCATCTTCTTGGCTTCTTCCACGATCCGCTCCACAGGCGCTCTGTGAGCCATCATCAGAAAGCCTACCGCCATCATCCCCATATCCTTGGCTGCGTAGATATGCTCTGCACTAACGTCTGCCTCTGTTACATGGGTTGCCACTCTGACCGCCTTGGCGCCGCACTTCTGCGCCTCCTTCAGATCGGCAATGGTTCCGATCCCCGGCAAAAGCAGTACAGTCAGCTTTCCGTTTTTGATCTGGGAGGATGCAGCTTCCATAAGCTTGAATTCATTTACCTTGGAGAAGCCATAGGTAAAGCTTCCGCCGCCCAGACCGTCACCATGGGAAAGCTCGATCAGCTCAACTCCACACTTATCCAATCCTCCGGCGATTTCAGCCACCTGTGCTTCCGTAAAACTGTGCCTGACAGCGTGGCTGCCGTCACGAAGTGTGGTATCTACAAATGTGATCTTACGTGCCGCCATGATCAGCCCCTCCCTTCCTTAAGCATCTGCTCTGCTATTTTTTCTGCAGCTGCCACGGCAGCCGAGTTGATAATGTCAAGATTACCGCTGTAGGCCGGCAGGAAATCCGCCTGCCCTTCGATCTGAACGATTACGGTCACTCTGTCACCATCCATGGTAGGTGGTACGCGCAGCTGGTAACCGGGTACATAGGTCTTCAATTCCTCCACCATAGAGTTGATGGAATCTCTGATCTTTTCAAATCCCACACCGGGATCCTTTACTCTTACATTGATGGTATTGGTCATCATCAGAGGAGGCTCCGCAGGATTCAGGATGATGATGGCTTTGCCCTTATCCGCACCGCCTACCACTTCCAATGCCTTACTGGTGGTCTCCGTAAACTCATCCATATTGGCTCTCGTTCCCGGTCCCGCACTCTTACTGGAAATGCAGGCTACGATTTCCGCATAGGCAGCCCCTGCCACTCTTGAGATAGCATATACGATGGGGATGGTTGCCTGACCGCCGCAGGTCACCATATTGATATCCGGCTCTTCCTTCAGCTGATCCAGATTTACCACAGGTACGCAGTAAGGACCGATGGCTGCCGGCGTAAGGTCAATAGAGACAATTCCCTTCTCCCTCAGCTTGGGGCCGTTGAACTTCAAATGCGCTGCCGCACTGGTAGCATCAAAGGCAATTCGAATATCATCCTCACGAACCACGCCGTCTACACCCTCTATGGTCGTCTTGATCCCCTTGGACATGGCACGGCGAATTCCTTCCGATTCCACGATGCCGGCCATCATTGCCATTTCCAGATTCTTGCTTCTGAAGATCTTATACATCAGATCGCTTCCGATATTACCCGGGCCGATGACGGCCACTTTTATCTTCTCCATTGTTACATCCTCCCTTCCCAATACAATTTTATACGAACTTCGCAGATACCTTGCCCATGGGGCCGAAATCGGCTACGAATTCATCCCCTCTTGAGGCCTCCGGCGCAGCGGAAAAGGCACCCGAAAGAATTACCTCTCCTTTCTTCAAAGCAACGCCGTATCCCCACAGCTTATTGGCAAGCCAAGCCACTGCAACAGCGGGATCTCCCAACACGGCGGAGCCCTTGCCTTCGCCTACCACTTCCCCGTTCTTCGTCAGTGTCATGGGGACGTTTGGCAGATCAATCTCTGACAGAGTCACCTTCTTCTCTCCCAACACATACCGTCCGGAGGAAGCATTGTCTGCCACTGTATCCACCAGCTTGATCTTCCAGTCAGCCACACGGCTGTCCACCACCTCAAAGGCAGCCACAACGTAATCGGTAGCATTCCGTACGTCCTCGGCGGTTACATTACCACCTGTTAAATCTTCTTTTAATATGAAAGCGATCTCTCCTTCGATCTTTGCCTGCATCAGCTTGTCGATTTCCACCTTGCCCTCCGGACAATCCATGGCGGCAAACAAGTGACCGTAATCAGGTTCGTTCACACCCAACTGCTGCTGGATTCCCGTGGACGTAAGACCGATCTTCTTTCCCGAGATCACATGACCTGCTTTCACAACCTCTTCCACATTGGCCAGCTGAATCCCGTATGCATCATCAATGCTTAGAGCGCTGTCCAGTTCCGTCAGGGGCGGGATCGCTTTTCTCGTACTCTCCGCTTCCCGGAGCATATCCGCATATTTTTTCAAATCTTTGCCTGTTGTATTTCCCATAGCCTCGTACCTCTTTTGCATAACCGAGGGGGAGGAGAGAATCTCCCACTCCCCGGTATGCGGAATGGAGTTCAAATTAGCCAACAATACTTCTTAATTTACTTAAACACGAGCCGGACGCTTGAAGAACCACATCAGCTGATCTGCAAAATCGCTGGATTTTTCGATCTGTGACCAGTGTCCGCACTTGCCGAATACATGCATCTCTGCATTGGGAATGAGCTCTAACAGCTTGTAGGAATTGCTGAGAGGGATCACTCTGTCCTCACGACCGTGAATAATCAGGGTTTCATGAGGAATGTATCTGATATAATCCTGATTACCTGCCATATCTTCTACACCGTCCTGGCGGGGAGCCGGGAACATCTGAGAGAAGGTCTCCTGGAATCCGGGCTGAATGCTTCCCTGGTAACGGGATTCTGCCAACTCAGGCGTTGCAAAGGAATGATCGTAGGTGAAGATCTCCAGCAGCTTGGCCATGTTGGAGGGAGATGGTGTATAGCCCCACACCTGATCCAGACCGTAAGTAATCGGGAAGCTGACGCCCATGGCACCCATGCATACCAGCTTGTTTACACGCTCGGGATACTTGATGGCTACGGAAAGAGCCAGAGCGCCCCCGAAGGAATTGCCTACCAGGTTGGCTTTTTCAATTCCAAGTGCGTCAAACAGATCGATGGTCTGCTGTACCCATACGTTCATATTGAAAACCTGACCCTCCACGCGCTCGGTAAAGCCAAAGCCTACCATATCCGGCGCGATCAGACGGAAGTCATTCTTCATAATAGGAAAAACTCTGTTCCAGTTGGCCCATGCGGTAACGCCCGGACCCGAACCGTGTAAGAAAACAACGGGGAAGCCTTCTCCGATGTCGTGATAATTTGTCTTAAATCCACCTGTCTGAATGCTGTTTGCGATTTCCGGTCTCTGTGTTGCCATGTCTTGTTCCTCCTTTTGCTGATTGCTTATTCTTTCTTAGTTTTATAGTTTTATAGTACAGCCTCTCTATGAGGCTCTACACTTTATACGTTGTGTACACTTTACACTGTATACTCTATATACACTTTATCTTTACCATATCAACTGCGCCGATCAGGTCTGCATTCTTTTTCT
This sequence comes from Lachnospiraceae bacterium, assembly GCA_017396675.1. GTDB lineage: Bacteria > Bacillota > Clostridia > Lachnospirales > Lachnospiraceae > SFDP01. The sequence continues at coordinate 1,076 of JAFQLB010000066.1, read as the reverse complement.
GCGGCTGCCCATGGCGTAGGAAATTTCCTCCGCCGCCTGCTGCAGCTCCCGGATGATCCTTTCCAGCCGTTCGCCACCCATATTTGGGATCTGTCCGGAAACGCTGACGGCATACCGAACCGAACCGGTACCGTCCCAGATGGGAACCGCCACGCATCGCAGCCCTTCCGTGATCTCTCCGTCATCCATGGCGTAGCCCTGTTCCCTGACCCGTGCCAGTTCCTTCTCCAGCTTCGCCTGCGTGGTAATGGTTCGTTTTGTCAACGCAGGAAGACCTCCTCGGGAAATGTAGCTCTTCAGTTCTCCGGGACTTTTCTGTGCCAGCAACACCTTGCCCAGTCCACTGCAGTGCATAGGGAGCCGGTTTCCCACTTCACTGAGAATACTTACCACGGAATTGGGTGCCAGCTTTTCCAGGTACAGGATTTCTCCGTCATCCTCCGTCCCCAGCTGCACCGTCTCTCCAAGCTCTCTGCAGAGTCTTAGCATCACCGGATGCGCCGCGTCCAGAATATCCCAGGAGCGGGACAGCTGATTCCCCAGTTCAAACAGCCGGATCCCCAGCTTGTAACAGCCTGTTTCCGCCGACTGATCCACGTAATGAAAATCCCGGAGTGTTGCCAGCAGACCATGCACCGTACTTTTGGGCCATCCCACCTTCTGAGACAGGGAGGTTAATGTCATTTCCCCATCCTCCTGTGCCAGTACCTCAAGCAGCGTAAGCGCCCGTTCTACCGACTGTATGCGGGAAGGTCTGCCTGTCTTTCTTTTCTTCTCCATCCCTCACCTCTTCTTGGCGATTGTACCCGTTTTCATCACTTCCCGAACCGCTTTTTCTTATACTCGAAATATATCATATCCCGCAATTTTTCGTCAATTATCCGCGTTCGTTATTGTCGGATATGTGTTCGGCAATACCGAATTGTGCTTTTTCATATTGACTTTTACATAAAGGGTGATAATGTTACAGAAAGAAAAGTCAAAAACAGATATACCTAAGATGAACAGGAGGTGTACTTTATGCAATATGTGGTTTCATTTTTAGAGGGTATTATTACTTTTATTTCTCCCTGTCT